>JAJLJK010000198.1:0-9295 GCA_033844885.1 Bacteroidota bacterium
CGCATATAGGCCTTCCAGGCATCCGACCCGGATTCGCGACCACCTCCGGTCTCCTTTTCACCACCAAAGGCTCCCCCGATCTCGGCACCACTGGTCCCAATATTCACATTGGCGATCCCGCAATCGGATCCGCTGGCAGAAAGGAAGCGATGGGCTTCTTGCATATTATTGGTCATGATCGCTGAGGAGAGGCCCTGAGGCACTCCATTCTGAAGGGCAATAGCCTCATCAAAGGTCTTGTATTTCAGCAGGTAGAGGATGGGTGCAAACGTCTCATGCTGGACGATCGCCCAATCATTCTCGGCTTCCGCGATACAGGGTTTGACATAGCATCCACTCTCATATCCTTCGCCTTCCAGCACGCCACCTTCGACCACAAAGCTTCCCTTGTGTTTCTTCACCTCCTCGATGGCATGGAGGTAAAGTCGAACGGCTTCCTTATCGATCAATGGACCCACGTGATTCTTCTCATCGAGAGGGTTCCCGATCCGCAGCTGGGAATAGGCATTCTTCAGCGTTTCCTTCACCTGATCATAGACACTTTCGTGGACGATCAATCGACGTGTAGAGGTACAACGCTGACCTGCAGTTCCTACGGCTCCAAAGACGGTTCCAATAGTGGTCATCTTCAGATCGGCATCAGGGGTGACGATTATGGCATTGTTCCCTCCTAATTCCAAGATGGAACGTCCTAATCTTTTGGCAACCTCCGTTCCAACGATCTTCCCCATTCGGATGGATCCCGTAGCAGAGATCAGGGGTACTCTTGGGTCCTGTGTCATCATCTCACCGACCTTATAATCGCCGGTGACGATTCCACTTAATCCCTCAGGAAGACTGTTCTCGCGTGCCACCTCATTGAAGATATTCTGGCAAGCGATCCCACATAATGGCGCCTTTTCGGAAGGCTTCCAGACACAGACATCTCCGCAAACCCAGGCAATACAAGTATTCCAACTCCAAACCGCCACTGGGAAATTGAAGGCCGAAATGATCCCCACCGTTCCCAAAGGATGCCACTGCTCCTGCATGTGGTGATGGGCCCGTTCGCTCTTTATGGTCAATCCATAAAGTTGCCGACTCAGACCAACGGCAAAATCACAGATATCGATCATCTCCTGAACCTCTCCCCATCCTTCTTGCAGGGATTTGCCCATTTCGTAGGAAACGAGCTTTCCGAGGGCGTCTTTCTTCTCGCGAAGTTTGTTTCCAAACTGTCGAACGATCTCCCCACGCTTGGGAGCAGGCATTTCGCGCCAGGTCTTGAAGGCCTCATTGGCACGTGAAACGACCTTTTCGTAATCCTCGGCCGTGGTCGTTCGCACACGGGCGATCAATTTCCCATCCACGGGTGAATAGGAGTCGATCCATTCGCCATTGGCGAAAAAATCCTGTCCTGTGGATGATCCGGCATTCTCATGTTGGATGCCGAGCTCCTTCAGGACAGGGGTGATGTCAAAGTTCATGTTGGTGAATTCAGAATAGGGTTATCAACTGAACCCAAAGTTAACCCATGCGGTCAGGACCTAGAAATAAATCCGTTTATCTTTCGGATAAGTGACCTCAAAACCGAAAGTTTTTTTGACTTGCTCACCAGGTTTAAGGGTGATCTCCCAGGTAATGAAACCGGTTTTGGGATCCACTTTGCCTCCGGATGTCTCCAGGTGTTCCACTTGGATATCATCGCTGGGAGAAAGCGGGAATTGGTCTTGAACCACAATGCTTATCGGCACTCCCTTGTTGTTGCGGATGTCGATCTCATACATGGCCACCTCGGTGATCTTTCCGCCGAAGAACGACTTGTCCTTTTTCTTGGGGATGGAAGTGCGCTTCAGAACCACATTGGGATCCCGTCCTAAAGATAAACCGAGGGTGTCACTGGGCTGCTGAACATCCAGCGTTGTGGTTCCGACAAACCCTCCTTCCACGAATACATTCATCTGGCCATTGATCAGGCCCAACGTGTCCCATCCGACGACCTTGGCCTGTAGGAATCCTTCGGGATCGAACTTGGGAATCCCCTTGTATTGATATTCGGCCTGAAGACTGTAGGAGAGTAAAGAGATCGAGATCTCGCTTCCATCTCCCTTTACCGAATATGGCTTTTTCGCTTTGAATCGCTGCGCCAGGGAGCGCATCGGACGATTTGCATTGGCATTGATCTGAACCTCACCCCGCACTTGGACCCCATCAACAACTTGATCGGAGGTTGCCATGTACTGTACCTCTTTTTGAGAGATCATGGAAGTTTTTGACCTCTCTACCCGAGGCCGTTCACTTACGATGCTAACCTCGGCCAACATGGAAGTTTCGGGTTGTAAGCGGACATTGAGATTCCCCGGACCCGGATATTGCACGTTCCACTTTTGATAGCCCAATGAGACCACTTGTATACTGGATACGGGTTCGTTAGAAACCACAGTAAAATAGCCGTCAAAATCACTGAGCACATTTTGGATCAATTCGCCATTTTCCTTGAAGATGCTGATCACTGCACCCGGAATGGGTTCGCTACTAGTGGCGTCCAGTATGGTTCCGAAGAATTTCCCGGTCTTTCCCACCTGGCGTTTGGTGACCTGAGACCGTTGATTGTTTGGATTATTGACAATGGGTTGGGTGATGTACCAGGGGCTGAGAGCCGGAATGGTGGTTCCGCGTTGAGGGTCACCGGTGCTGAAGACAAGGTCCACCGAATTCCAGTCCACCTCGGTCGCATTGATCAGGTCGGCCTTAAGTTCGAGTTCGATAGGCTTCCCCACCTCATCCACGCGGAGCTCATACTTCGGGGTCCATCCGGCCTGATACACCAGGTAGTCGAATTCCACCTTCAAATTTCCCGCCATCTCTGCATCGACCAGAACATGGATCTCACCTACCCTTTCGGTTGCGGTCGACCGGGCTTCGATGATCTTGCCAAGGGTCTTGTTGATCTCCTCTGCCAGCTCCTTTTTTTGGTGCTTGATGTCCTCGTGTTCATTCAGGAGTGACTCGGTACGGTTTCGAAAGAATTGGCTTGTCTGCTGAAAGGTCTGTAAGTTGAAGGTAGCCGACCGGGAACCTCCCAACTGGGTATTCTGATTCAGGAAGTCCAGTTCTTTTTGGATCCCCGCCATTTTTGCATCGAGGCGTTTTACCTTGATCTTTTGCGATTCCAAAAGGTCGGCCAACTCCTTCACACGCGCAGGGTTGCCTCCCTCTTCGATATACTCGGTCACAAATTCGATCTGCCGTACCAAACTATTCTTGTTGGTCCGAACCCGGATAGAATTAGGGTCAATATTGGTAGACAGACCCGTGAATTTCAGTTCATTCTCCCCTTTTTTCAGGGTCACCTGGGCCGATCGTGAGATCTGTGCGGAGGAGGAATAGACCAGAATGGATTCGATCTTGCTTTTACCGTTCTGGGCCCAACTGGTTATGGTGAAGCCCAGGGCAAGGAGCCCGAAGAGGAGACGTTTCATATACTTTGCTTTTGGTTCAGGGTGGAAAATCAATTTTCGTGCCGCATCAACTCTTCATCATCCGGAAGGATTCTTCGGCAACGGTGATATTGAAATCCTTTGCCAAATTCTGGTAGTTCACCAGATCGACGATGGTTCCGATAAGGCAGAGTCCACCGGTCAGGAGATAGAGGATGCCCATACCGATCTGGTTCAGATACAATCGCTGAACACCGGCAACAATGACAAAACCTAGAATGGTCAGGATCAGAACGGTCTGTGGATCCTTTCGCTTGGCCCGGTAATAAAAGGCGAATCGTTCCATTTCTTCATCCCCGAACTCGCGGGTGAACTGGTCCAAAAAGATCATTTCTTCTCCGCTTGCTTCAGGGATGTAACGTAATACTCGATTCATATTGGTTTGGTTTTAAAGGATTTGCGAAAAAGAAGGAACGTTCTGTGTAGGAGCAGGAAAAAGGCTGGTATCCCGAGCCAATGCATGTGAAATGACCCTGAAAGGTCGCCCGAAAGGAATAGAGCCATAGATCGGCCCAAACCACATCCCGGACACCACGAAAACCCCAGATGAGAGAAAAGGCAAAGAGAAAAATGTTCCTCTCCCCCATGAGGGTCGATGAATAGAACAGCGATCAGGGCAACCGTCCAGATCCAGGCTTCTGTTGGAACTTTTCTCAACCTATCTGTCATGATCATAAAGATACAGGATTGGTCATGGGGTTGTCCAAGAAAATTGGATTTATGCCTTCCGGCTGATATTGGGATCATTCGGATCGAGAAACCGCCATGGTAATTGTGCATCCTCCCCCGCATAATCCACACCGATCCGAACGGACGAAACAACCTGGTGTTGAAATCCATGATCCTCAATGCGGAGAGGACCAGACGTAAGATCCAAACCATAATGGGTCCGATCGATCCCCAGCGCCTGGGTGACCAGACCGGGTCCATTGGAGATCCTCTGATCTTCCTGATCGATACCACGACGAAGTTGCATTGTCTGAATCCCTTCCAGCGGGCGGATCGCGCGGATCAGGATCGCATCTGCCTTTCCTTCGACATTGGTGACAATATTGAACAGGTTGTGGATCCCATAGACGAGATAAACGTATGCATGTCCGGGAGGACCGAATATGACCTCTGTCCTTTTGGTCCGCTTTTGTAGATGGGCGTGACATGCCTTGTCGTTGGCACCACAGTAGGCCTCCGTCTCCACTATGATCCCCGAGGTGCGCACACCCTCCCATTCGGTTACAAGAACCTTTCCGATCAGATCTTTGGCCACCTCCACAACATCCTGACGCTCATAGAATTCCCGACTGATAATTCTTATTTCACTCATTGTAAAAGCGATGTTCCTGTAACCTATATTTGCCCACTTTTTTTCGTGAGGCCTATATGTCAATGGTCAAGAAAGTGCGAGCAGTCGAAAGGGTTTTCGACAAACTCGACAAGGAGATCCGGTCTTTCCAAAACTCGACAAGCTTGCATTGCCTGTCTGGTTGCGGAGCCTGTTGCAAGAAACCGGATATTGAGGCGACCATTCTCGAGTTCCTGCCATTTGCCTACCATTTGTTCAAGGAAGGCCAGGCCATGGAAACCTATGAAAAATTGCGAAATGATCCCTCATCTATCTGCATGGCCTTTTCGCCTTTTCAGGTAGGAAGCGATGCGGGTTTTTGCGGGGAGTACCCTTATCGGGGATTGATCTGTCGCCTTTTCGGATTCTCTGCGGTAAGGAATAAATATGGTGAGGCTCAATTGCTGACCTGTCGAAAGATCAAGGAGGATCAGGCAGAAGCCTATGAAGAATCCAAAGAAAGGATCCGGATGGGCATGGCCGTTCCCTTCACCCAGGAACACTATTTACGCCTGTACGCGATCGATCCAGACCTCTCCAGAAAATTCTACCCGATCAACATTGCCATCACCAAGGCATTGGAAGAGGTTCTCAAATACTATTCCTATCGACGTCGAGCGGTTTGAGAAAGGGCCAGGGAAGTGACTTTGGTCATAGTATTTCCAGGGAATTCCTACGACCTTCATTTCTCTAGATTCACCAAACATGAAAAAGCTCGACGAAAAACGCCGGCTCCTTGAGCTGGCGATAGATCATTTGGAGGAACTTGTTTCTCAGCTGAGGGAAGAGTCCAACGAATCTCTGAACGGTCGGGATTCGACGGACGAGGGTGGTTTCTCAGGCAATATGGGTGAATTCTCATCGATGGCTGCCGATTCCAGCAGAAAGGATCAGGCCCTGTTGCGACGTGGAGAAGCAGACCGTTATGCTCAAATGGCCAATGTCCTCAGGAACTATTCGATCGAGGAGCCCATGGATAAAGTGGGTATGCTCAGTATGGTGGTGACCAATCATGGAACCTTCTTCATTTCTAGAGCGATCAAGCCCCTCCATATGGATGGGAAGACCTATTATATGATCGCACCGGATGCTCCGATCTATGGATCCATGCTTGGTTTGAGAAAAGGGGACAAGTTCTCCTTCCGTGGGATCGATTATGTTATAGAAGATGTTTACTGACAATCATGGAACTGGGGCCATGAACCATATTCATTGACGAAGGTTATTTCGAAAATGAAGCAATGTTTCATGGCTTTTGAGTTTTGGTTTTTCAATAAAGGGGCTGGGCGCCCCTTTTTTCTTTTCCCTTCACCCCTTGTGCAAGCACGGGCCTACTGCGGATTACTTACGTGATCCTTGTTTCCCTAAGGTCAATACAAACCCCCAACGCTAGCGCGTCCAGGTTTTTCTTTTCCCCTCAGCCCTTGTGCAAGCACGGGCCTACTGCGGATTACTCACGTGATCCTTGTTTCCCTAAGGTCAATACAAACCCCGAACGCTAGCGCGTCCAGGTTTTTCTTTTCCCTTCAGCCCTTGTGCAAGCACGGGCTTCGGAAAAAGAAAAACCCCGATGTTCACACATCAGGGTTTGCACTCTGAGGTCCCGAGCGGATTCGAACCGCTGTAGATGGTTTTGCAGACCACTGCCTAGCCACTCGGCCACGGGACCTTATGAAGGGCAGCAAAAATAAGGATTTCCGCTCATCCCCTCCAACCTTTATTTCGACATTAACGGGATTCGTCGAAGATCACACTGACCCGATCGACATCTCCTTGAATCGGTGGTGCCAGCTTGGAAACCTCCACCTTGACCCGGTGGACCAGTTCCTGTTCCTGAAGGATCCGTCGGACGATCCGCTCTGCGACCACCTCGATCAGTTTGGCCCGCACAGCCATCTCTTCCTTGACAACCTTATTGAGTGCCACGTAGTCCACGGTTTTGGATAACCGATCCGTCTGAGCTCCTTCATTAAGGTCTGCCCAGATCACCAGATTGACCTCGTACTCTGTTCCGATACGGCTTTCCTCATCCATGCATCCATGGTAGGCGAATAACCGTATACCGGAGACCTTGATCTTTTGCTTTTTGGCCATTTCGCGGATTTAGGACCGCAAAATTACAGAAGTTATTTGGGCCACTGAATCCTTACCCCTCCACCGCTTGGAGGATCAGGTATTTCTTATTGAAATCCGCGGCAGCATTGATGACCCTTCTGTATTCATCTATCATCTCCTTTGGCATTTCTGACCTCTTGTACCACTCATTGATCTCGATGGTGAGAACATTGTCCTTCATAGTATGGGTGGCCTTGAAGAGCATGATCGGATCGTCTCCTCCTGAGGTCACCTCCATGTCCAGGTTCTCCAGGTTCTTCAATTCATAACCCTCGGGGATCTCCATGGTAATCACATGGTGATAGGTCCTTGGGAAACCAATGGAAAGAGGTAAGTGGCGAACTGAGTCCGTCTGGTACCATTCGGATTGTGGACCGATGATCTGCCCAACATTGACCACAATGCTATTGGCTCCGTGCTCTAAGTAAGCCTCATCCGAGAAAGTTGCGGTAGCAATCAGAGGTTTGTCCCCAAAGGCATCTGTTTCCAGATTCTCCACCTCATAGGATTCGAACTCCGATTCGGGGTACATAGACTTCAGAATGGTCTCGCTGAATTCTTTTTCCTTGTCCTCGGGAATGAACCTGGCGATGGATTGAAATCCCTTAGCCTGAAACCCTGTGTGAGATCTTGTGGCCTTAATTTCTCCATCACCGTCAGGTTCGAGTTTCCAATCAATGGTCAGTTCGGAGAATGAATCCTCTGCCTTGGTGTGCCCGGTCCTTCGAACCTCACCAACCCCTATGGGTCCTTCCCCAAGGTCGATCCCGGAAATAAAGAGTCCGTCAGTATCCTGATAGTCGAGGGTAAAGAACCCTAGTCTGGAGGTATTGTCCACCGGATCGATGAATACCTCGCCTTCACTTGCATAGATCAGGGGTTCCTGAATGCTCAGGTGATGCTCAAATTCAGGATCGAAAGGCCAAACCGACTTATCACAGGTCATAACGATCTCATGCTCGATCTCCGCCAGTTCCAATAGGTGGTGATACATCCTTAGGGCCCCGAGAACACTCATGACCTTGTTATCCAAGATGTTCCCGATCGAACTCAGGTCTCCTCCTGCATTTTCCAGCGTGTAATAGTTCCCTTTGACGTAGGACTCAAGCAGAAATACCCTCCTTACCGGGTCATCCTCCTTAAGGGCCTTGCTTTCTTTTAGAACTTTCTCAAGCGCCTTTTTCTCACTTTTCGATAGCTCGACATTGACATTATTGAAAATGTTCCTCGAGGCAAAGGCAAAAGAACTGATGTCCTTCTTCCCGTTATAGGTATTCTTATCCATGGCATATACCACAGACATCAGGTGGGGAATGCGATCCGCCATCCGCTCCTCCTTCAATTCCTCAATAGAATCGATCTGCACCACCCAACGGTTCTCCTTTTTCAACATAGAGTCGATCTGCATAACCTCTGGGAGACCGTTGTATCCTTTGAACCGATATACGAGGTTCCACGGGCTAACAAATTCGAAATGGACATCGTACACCGGAATTTCCTTTTGAAAGGTGTGTCGGGTTCCCAGATAAGATGGTCCTTCGATTGTGTGGAACAACCACTCGACCACCGCGCCCGGTTGAACCCCTTGAAGGGCGAAATATTTATACGTGCGCTCGGAATCCTCGTCTTTTCCTTCCTTGATATCGTCCTCTTGAAGGGCCAATATCTTCCCGTCAGGTTGAATGACACGAGCCTGGATCCTGACGGTCTCATCTCCCTCATCAAGCGGAATATACAGTCGGTTCCAATCTTCAACGATCTTTTCATTCCCGATCCATACCCTTTGATGTATGACCTTCTTGGCAACCAGATTGTCCTCTTCATTGAAGTCCTGTTGTATGAGGAGGGTATATTGAAGGACTGCCTGATCCTTTGCCTTGATGTGCCCGGGGATCTTCGTATCCGGTACCTTTTCCCATTTGTAGAGATTCAGGTCATAGAGGGAGTCGGCGATCTGTCCCATGACGAACATGGGAAAAAGAACGAGGGAAAGCAGGGTGATTCTTTTCATAGATTCTGGATTAATTCGAGGTTCTTTCTATAAGAGGATCGGAGACCCTTAACGAGCTGATTCCATTCTTCGAACTGATTTTTCTGGACCATCAGTTCAGGGAGTTGGATCCCCATTCTGTAGACGACCATGTTCCCTTCCTGTCGATATGTAATGGTTGCTGAACCGACGCTGGTCTGAATGTCAAGGTCTCCCGGAAGGGCCTTGACATGGTACCCTTCAGGGATCATCAGATAGTGAATGGTCTCGTACTCATGCGCATAATCGATCTCATAGGGAAGTTCCCGGTCCTCGATCTCCTCTTCACTCATATATCGGTCCAATGCCAAATTGACGAAGAGAGTACGCTCA
>JAJLJK010000199.1:0-1389 GCA_033844885.1 Bacteroidota bacterium
AATGTCAAAATCGGGAGGAAGAATGACCGCGGCTGCGACAACGGGGCCTGCAAGACACCCCCGACCTGCCTCATCACATCCCACTTCAGTCCTATTGGGGTCCAGAAACCTATCCATCTTTTCTTGCGGCTTTTTTCAATACTTCGTAGGCGATCTGAGCGGATTTATCCCAATCAAAACGTTCCAATTCCCTCTTCCCGGCTTCTGCCAATTCATCTCGAAGTGCCCTGTCACCAGAAAGCTGGATCATCGCCTCATAGATCTGGTCAACGTTTTTGGGGTCGACAAAAATTCCACCTTTTCCAGCCACTTCCGGAAGCGAAGTGGTGATGGAGGTGATCACAGGGATTCCAGATTGAAAGGCTTCCACGATCGGAATACCAAAACCTTCATTGATGGAAGGGAAGACCAATGCGGTGGCGGCAGAATAGGTACTGTTGAGTTCATCACCTTCCAACCGACCCGTAAAGATCACTCGATCCTGATATTTCATTCGCTGAAAGGCCTTGTCGATCTCTCGTGGCCAGTACATTTTTTCACCGACAAGAACCAATCGATGATCCTCCTCGACGGCAGCAAAACGGTCAAAAGCCTCGAAGATCCTTTGGAGATTCTTTCGCGGATTGAAGGCGCCCACAAATAAGAAGTAGGGGTGACCTTCGGATACTTCCATCCTCCTTTCCTGATTCTTGGACTCGGGCATAGGAGAAAAGGGCCGTTGGGATGCGTTATAGGTTACGGTGATGCGGTCTATTGGGATATTCCAGGTTTCTGCAATATCCTGTCGAGAGTATTCTGATACGGTTAGGATCTCAGTGGCTTTTCTGGCAAATTGAGGAAAGAACCTCCGATAATATCGTCGTGCACCGGGGTTGACGAATTCAGGGTGATGGACAAAGTTGATGTCGTGGATCACCGGTACTTGTGGAATAGTTGTTCGAAGGTTCAAGAAACCATCAGGACTGAAGAAGACATCGGGCTGGATCTTCTTTAGGGCCCGACGAACAGAAATTTCCATCCAGAGATACCAAAGAATGGGATGCCTGGCGGGGGGAGGAAGCACAACTACCTCGCAGTTCGTTGGAAAATCCAGGTCTTCAGCCGGTGGGCGATCGAACAGCAAAAAGAATTCATCCTCTGGATGGGACCGTATCATTCTGGAGACAATATGATGGGTATACCATCCTATTCCTTCGAGTTTATGGCTGATCCAGAAGCGTGTGTTAATAGCGATCCTCATCCGGTTCCAAAGGTAGTTTTTGGTGTGGTTGGCCGTGCAAATTAAGAATATCGGTTGGGGTTCAATTGCTACATTAGCCGCATGGTAGACCGATTGTGGGCCAGATTCAATGTCCTCCGTGGTGATAGGGGCTTCATGGAACTCATCCG
>JAJLJK010000200.1:0-5022 GCA_033844885.1 Bacteroidota bacterium
TTCAATGTAGCCTCCGTTTGACCCTGTCCATAGTGAATATGGCTTCCATCTGCCGGAACGATCTCTCCCTTTGGAGAAAAGCTCCCATCAATGATAATGTGGTGGTGTCCGGTGCCGGGAACGATCTCTCCAGCTTTGCGGACCTCCATACCTTCAACGACCATTTCAATGGTGACCGGTGGAGTGACCTCCATACCATCCTGAAGGTTGCCAAAATATACCCGAGCTGAATCAGGAACCATGAGGCCTGCCTCATTCATTCCTTCAGTAGCTTCGTGATCATGATCCATATCAGAATGGTCCATGTCCGAGTGATCCATTTCCATGGTCTCTTCCTGAGAATCCGTTTCCTCAGGGGTGTTGTTGCTGCAGGACCATCCAATAGTGGCAATGGCGGTGATAAAAAGAAGTTTCTTGTACATCGTGGGTGGTTTTGATGATTACTTAAAAGTGATCAGGACAAAGCCCTTTTCGACGGCTTGTCCCTGCTCAACATTGATTGATTCTATAACCCCATCCGTGGGGGATTTGATGACATTTTCCATTTTCATGGCCTCGAGTACCAATAGAGGTTCGTCTTTTTGGACCTCCTGGTTTGCCTCGACCTCGACACGAAGGACCAGACCGGGCATAGGGGCTTTGACCTCATTGATCTTTGTCTCATTCAAACCAGCCATCCCCATTTGCTCAAGAAGGAGGTCAAATCGATCCTTTACCGATAATTCGAAGCGTTGTCCATCCACCACTAAGGTGATGGTCTTTGCATTCCAGTCAGCCTTTTCGAGCCTGGCCTTATAACTCCTGTGGTTCTTTATGATCGAAAAAACGCCACCTTGCAGGGCGATATCCATATCAAACGGCTCTCCGTTCAGTGTCCCAGTGGTCTTCCCTAACTCTATATCGACGTCGTAGGAAGTGTCACCGGCCAATATTTTGTACATATTGCAGCGTATTCGAAGTGTCGACCAAAGGTAATATTAATGAAGGGTTTATCGAAGTTATCACTCTGTCTGTTTTTCGGGTTTCATTTTAGCCATCTTGTAGCTCAGGAGCCGATCCTTTTGGAGGATGTGGTCCTTGAAAGTGATTCCATTCGAAAATGGTCCTTCCGTTCCGCTCCGGATGTGCGTTGGGATGTCATCCATCTGGATCTGGAGGCCTCTTTCCGTCCGGACGATAAGGAGATGGACGGAAGGGTGAGGGTGTGGGCCACTCCGGTCATCGCACCTAGAGACACACTGTTCCTGGATGCCAAAAGGATGAAGATCGAACAGGTGATGCTCATTTCGAATGCCAAACCCGTGAACCTTCCCTTTGTATACGATAGCCTTAGACTGAAAATTCCATTTTCAAACCCCATTCCGCCGGGCGATACCATTCTTCTTCAGATCGATTATGTCGCTCGTCCTGAAAAAGCCGCAGGCGCAGGAGGAAGGGCCATAACAGAATCCAAAGGACTCTTCTTCATCGACGCCAAGGAGGGCCCTGATGGGTATCCATCACAGATCTGGACACAAGGAGAGACAACCTTTAATTCATCCTGGATACCGATCATCGACCATCCCCACGAAAAGATCACTCACCGCTTTTTCCTGACCGTTCCCGACGACCAACGTACGTTGAGTAATGGCGAGTTGAAGTTCATCATCAGAAATGAAGATGACACTCGTACCGATGTGTGGGTAATGGAAAAACCTCATGCTCCCTATTTGGCCATGATGGCTATTGGGCCGTTTGCCGAGATCCGAGACTCGACATCCGATGGCTTGCCGGTGAATTACATAGTTGAAGAGCGCTTTGCTCCATACGCGAACCAGCTCTTCGGAAGTACACCGAAAATGATCGAATTCTTCTCTCAGCGTTTAGGTGTTCCCTATCCGTGGAATAAATATCATCAGGTCGTGGTCCGAGAGTATGTGAGTGGAGCCATGGAGAATACCACAGCTACCATCCTTGGAGAGTTTCTGTATGAAGACGATTATAGCCTGGATGGCAGTGATCATGAAGGCATTATTGCCCATGAGTTGTTTCACCAATGGTTCGGGGACCTGGTCACCTGTAGATCATGGTCGGATATCTCCATGAATGAGGCATTTGCGAGTTATGGAGAGTATCTGTGGTTCGAGCATTCAAGAGGCAAAGAACAAGCAGACCTATATCTGCGAGATGACCTGATCGCTTATTTGGAGGGACTTTTTTCTACGGGATATGTCCCCATAGTCCGATATCACTACAAGGACCCCATTGAACTTTTTGACCGTAATACCTACCAAAAGGGGGCTAGGGTTCTTCATCAATTGAGGGTCGTACTGGGCGATGCGAACTTTTTTGCAGGCCTCACGCATTACCTCAAGGATCATCAATTTGGTACCGTAGAGGTGGATGATCTTAGGCGATCCTTTGAGGATGTCACGGGACAGGATCTTCGATGGTTCTTTCAGCAGTGGTTCTTTCAACCGGGCCACGTAGAATTGTTGGCATTAAGGGAGCGATCCAGCGAGACGGTCCGGCTCAAACTACATCAGGAACAGGTAACCTATGGCTTACCACTTTATCGTTTTCCTCTCGTCATTGAAGCGCATTACAAAAAAGAGGTACTCACACGAAAGGTGATGATGGAAGATGAATGGACCTCGCTGGAATTTCCCGCCCAGGGATTGGAATTTCTTTTGGTCGATGCTGACCATTCGATGCTTGGAGTGGTTCGGGATTCCGGTATTTTTCGGAATGAGTGGATCGCACAGCTGAAGAATGGGGATCTTGTTTCACGGTTCGATGCCTTTTTCCCTGCACTTGAAATGTCTCAGGACCCAGGAGCAAAATTGGAGGTGGTAAAAATTGCCTTGAAGGATCCGCATGAGGATCTCCGTTTTTTGGCTCTGGATGAGGTCATGAATGATCCCGGAGAATGGTCCTCATCCCTCGAGAAGACCGTACGTGGGATCGCTGAGGAAGATAAGGATCTTCAAAACCGAAGACTCGCCATCCAGATCCTGGATAAGATCTATCACTCGTCAGAGAAGAAACTATTCGAATTGGCGGCAAAGACCAAGGATTATGGCGTGGCCACGGCAGGGATCATCGCATTGGGTAAGATCGATAAGGAGACCGCCTATCCATATGCCAGAACCCTTTTCGAAAGAACTCGCAATCCTTATCGAGGACAGCTTCTAGAGGTGATCGCTAGCAAGGGCGATCCTGATGATTTCAAAATGATCATGGAGTTCTCTGCCAAGAATGAAAAACAGATGCAAGGCTCTGAAGCTCTTTTGATCAAAGCACTTTCCTATTACGCTGGATATGGGGAGATCGGGGGACTTCGGGACGAGGCCATCCGGCAATTGACCGAATACATGGAGGGGAATGACCTGGAAGTGGCCGAGAAAGCGTCTGAAGCGATGATCGCTGCTGTGGGGATCTGGAAAGTGCGACTGAAAACAGATTACCTCACCGGAAAAGAACGGGAGACCCTTCGAAAGGAGATCGAGGACTGGAGTCGGCGACTCAATATTCAACCCCCGGGTAAAACAAATCCTTGATTCAGCGTTATTACCTTACCTTTGACCACCTTTATTAAGAGACCCAAGGAGATAGAATGGAACGTATACTGCAATTCATATTAAGCCTGTCCCTATTGATCGTCCTTCATGAAATGGGACACTTCATTCCGGCCAGGATCTTCAAGACCCGGGTAGAGAAGTTCTTCCTTTTCTTCGATCCGTGGTTCGCCCTTTTCAAGAAGAAGATCGGGGATACGGTGTATGGAATAGGTTGGCTCCCTCTTGGGGGATATGTCAAGATCTCGGGTATGGTCGATGAAAGCATGGACACTGAGGCCCTGAAAGAACCCCCAAAACCATGGGAGTTTAGAGCCAAGCCGGCCTGGCAGCGATTGATCATCATCACCGGTGGAGTCATTGTGAACTTTATCCTGGGGATCATCATCTATGCGGGTATCATGGCCTATTATGGCGAGGATTATCTGGCTGTCGACAAGATGAAGTATGGGATCGGCGTTGGTGAGGTCGGTCGTGAGATCGGACTTGAAGACGGTGATAAGGTCATTGCCATCAATGGTATGCGCCCCGAACGATATTCGCAGATCCCAATTGAGATGGTGCTTTCCGATGGTGGAAATATGACCATTGAAAGAAAAGGGGAAACCGTCACTTTGCCGATCACAGCAGAGATGGTGGGGAAAATGATCGACAAGAAAGAGCCGGCGATCTTCCTTCCAATGCCCTTTATTGTGGGTGAGTTTAGCGACTCGAGTGTTGCCAAGGAAGCCGGCATGCAGGTGGGGGACAGCCTTTATGCGGTCAATGGAGAACCCTTGATCTTTCATCATAAGTTCATTGAAGAGATCCCAAAGCACAAGGATGAACCCATTGTTGTAACCGCGTATCGCAATGGCGAGCCGATGGAATTCACGATGACCATTCCTGCTTCGGGATTGATGGGGATTAGGCCGGAAGGAGATCTCACCCGTGTCTATGATCTGGAAACAAAGAAATATGGTGGACTATCAGCTCTTGGAGCAGGATTCCGTGTTGCGGGTGAAAAATTGAGCTACTATGTCCGACAATTCAAGGTGATCTTTTCACCAGAGACCGGTGCTTATAAAGAAGTCGGTGGATTCATCACCATTGCGAAGCAATTCGAAAATGAATGGAACTGGAGGAAATTCTGGGAATTCACAGCTTTTTTGAGCCTTATGCTCGGTTTTCTGAACATTTTGCCGATACCCGCCCTCGATGGAGGTCACATGATCTTCATTCTTTTCGAAATGGTATCCGGCAGAAAACCCTCCACCAAATTCCTTGAATACGCCCAGATGGTCGGCTTTTTCCTTCTCCTGGCCCTCATTGTTCTGGCCAATGGAAATGATGTGATGGGATTATTCCGTTGATCCCAACAAACGATACTTCAAAAGGGGGCCTTATTGGTCCCCTTTTTTGTTTTCAAGACGATCTGAAACGTATTCGATCTTGGATTTTCCGTGGGGGGTGGGCTTTCCGTTCT
>JAJLJK010000201.1:0-5877 GCA_033844885.1 Bacteroidota bacterium
CACCTTTGTAGGGATCATAGAGATGAGCAAGAATTTTGCCTTTCTCGTTCCTGATAGCCGACGGATGCAAGTGGATATCTATATCCCCAAGGACAAGCTTAAAGGAGCCCAACATGGGGATAAGGCCATTGCCAAAATGACCGATTGGCCGGAAAAGGCTTCCTCTCCTTTCGGCGAAGTCCTCGAAGTTCTCGGAAGGCCTGGAGAACATGAGGTCGAGATCCATTCCATTCTTGCCGAATACGGCCTTCCTTATCATTTCCCGGACGAGGTCGAGATCGAGGCTAAGAAGATCGCATCTCCCATCACTGATGATGACAGAAAGGGTCGTCGAGATATGCGTGGGGTGACCACTTTTACCATTGACCCGGTCGATGCAAAAGATTTTGACGATGCCCTTTCTTACCGTGAATTGGAGAATGGGAATCTGGAGATCGGTATTCATATTGCCGACGTCTCCCACTACGTAAAGCCCGGGTCCATTCTAGACCAGGAGGCCATTGAGCGTGGAACCTCCGTTTATCTCGTAGATCGAGTGGTTCCTATGCTTCCTGAGGTATTGAGTAATGAGGTATGCAGTCTGCGCCCCAATGAAGAGAAACTCACATTCTCTGCCATCTTCGAGATCGACCGTCAGGCCCATGTGAAAAAGCGCTGGTTTGGGCGGACCATGATAGAGAGTGATCGCAGGTTCACGTACGAAGAAGCACAGGCTATCATCGAGGGAGGTAAGGGTGATCTGAAAGAAGAGATCCTCACTTTGAATGACCTCGCCATCAAGCTTCGGGAGGAAAGGATGAGCAACGGTGCCATCACCTTTGACAAAGTGGAGGTCAAATTCAAACTCGACGATAAATTTGAACCTGTTGGTGTATTCTTCAAAGAGTCCAAAGAGGCCAATCACCTGATCGAGGAGTTCATGCTTCTGGCGAATCGTGAGGTGGCTGCTTTTGTCGGACGTGATAACAAGTCGGGTGAGTCCTCAGGGAAAACCTTTGTCTACAGGGTTCACGATGATCCGGATCCTGCAAAACTTTCTGACCTGAGCAATTTTGTCAAGCAGTTCGGTTACAACGTCAATACCAAGGGACGTCGGTCCATTTCTCAGTCCATCAATTCCATGCTCAAAGAAGTAAAAGGAAAAGGAGAGGCTCATATGATCGAGACTCTTGCAGTAAGGAGTATGGCAAAAGCCAAGTACACCACACAGAACATTGGTCACTATGGACTGGCCTTTCCATACTACACCCACTTTACCAGTCCGATTCGTCGATACCCGGATGTTCTGGTCCATAGGCTATTGCAGGATTACCTGGATGGGAAAAAGTCCCCTGCTCCAGGACCCTACGAGGAGCTTTGCGAGCATTCTTCAGACAGAGAGAAAGTAGCCACTGATGCCGAAAGGACATCCGTTAAATATATGCAGGTCAAGTACCTTGAGAAGCACGTGGGTGAGGAGTTCGATGGAGTGATCAGCGGTGTCACCGATTGGGGTGTTTTCGTGGAGCTGAAGGACAACATGTGTGAGGGTATGATCCGGATCAGGGATTTCAAGGATGACTTCTATCTTTACGATGAAAAGAACTATTGTATCATAGGTGAGACCACCGGCAGGATCTACAGATTGGGGGATACTTTGAGAGTGAAGGTCAAGGCAGCGGATCTCGAGAAAAAGCAAATCGATTTTCAACTGGTATATCAAAGAGGGTAAAACCCTAACTTTGGATCAAACCCGTCAGCTATGAAAAACAACCGTCTCGAAATGATCGCCCTGGTCGCTGGAGCCATCGCTATCGTATTTTCCATTATCCTGCTATTTGTCGATAATTCGCCGATCAACTATACCTATATCATTAGTGCAGGTTTCCTGCTTTACATTTATTACAGCTGGGTCTCTACCCGAAATGACCATCAACAGATCCAGGATCTGGAAACGCATGTGGACAATCTTAAACAGGAGATCGCTCGTCAAAAGAAGACCATTTCCTCTCTCAAGTCTGAGGTAGAGAACCTCAATGGGGAGCTGAATCAGGCGCACAAAACCATCAAGGATCTCGAGGGAACCGTTTCTGAATTGGAGTCCTCCCGTGAAGAACTGGAAAAAGTAAACCGGGATCTCGTGAAGCAGCTTGAAAAAGAGAAAGCTGCGAATTCCAAACCTGAGTAACCCAGAACGTCTATTTTTGCCGGCAATAGCCAGCGATGGGGTATACCGAACTCATTATTTACGGAACGATCCTGGGTGTGACCCTTGCATTCATGATAGGGCCGGTCTTCTTTGTGTTGATCGAGACCTCTCTTACCAAGGGGCCATCCAGAGCGATCGTATTTGACATCGGGGTTATCCTGGCGGATATCCTCTTCATCAACATCACCTATTTCAGCTCGAGTCTGATCGACATTGCCGAGGATTCGTTGTGGATCTATTGGATCGGCGGGCTATTGGTCATCGGTTATGGGATCTATAACATCATCAATGCCAAGCGGAAGAAGATTGTCGCCGGAAAACGCATCGAACTGCCGACGAATCACGCTCCGTACTACATCTACTTCATCAAGGGGTTCCTCCTCAATTTCCTGAATGTCGGTGTGCTTGCATGGTGGCTGACGAGCATGGTGGTCATCAGTAAGGAAGTGAATCACTACACCCCGATGGTGTTAACGTATTTTGGTGTCACTGTGATTGTTTATTTCCTCACGGATCTTCTCAAGATCTTTTTTGCCAATAAGCTTCAAGCCCGTCTTACACCCATGGTCCTTTTGCGGATAGAGCGCTTGGTAGGCATTCTACTGCTCATTTTCGGAGTGGTCCTGATCGTGCGCGGATATTTTTAATCACCGACCTTTTCTTCCACTGGGGCATCCGGAGCCCTAACCTCATCCGTGTACAAGTTATTTTCTCGATCGATATCTAGAGTAAATGCATTTGGATCAATAATGGCCGATTTGATCTCCATGGGAGAATAAGGCACCCGCAATTCAAATATGGGGTTAGTCCAGAACCATGGTTCCGGTGCACCTAGTAAATCTCCTTTTTTGGTTCCATACATCATGGCCAATGGGATCGTATAGGTCACCGAATTCCCATTCCTAAGACGGACCTCAACATCCACCGGCATGGGAAATGTTCCCACTCGCCGAAGGGTGATCACCGATCCTTCTTGTGGTCCTTTGTCTTGTTCGAGTTTGTCGATCGCATAGTCAATGGGTTTGCTCAACTCTGTGAAATAGATGAGATACCAATCCAGCTGGATTCCCGAAGCCCGTTCCATGACCCGGATAAAATCCTTTGGATCGGGATGGTTGAATTTCCATTGGTTGAAATACATCTTCATCCCTTTCCAAAAAGCCTCCTCACCAACCACATATCTCAATTGGTTCAGGAATAGGCTTCCCATTCCGTAGCTATTGATCGAGTATCCACGGTTTCGGTCATAGTGGTCGGCAGGGGTGGATAGGGGTTCCATCAGATCATTTGCCATCCTGTATGCGAACAATTGATTCGTGCCCAGAAAGGGGTGAATCGCCTTGCTTTGAAACATCTCTGCCATAGCGATCTCTTCGGCGAAGGTGGTGAATCCTTCGTCCATCCATGGGTACCGATTCTCATTGGAGGCCAATACGCCGTAATACCAGTTGTGGGCAGTTTCGTGGGCGAACAACCCCACAAAACCCTTCAGATCGTCACCTCCTCCGAGGACAAATGTGCACATGGGGTATTCCATCCCGCCATCACCGGCTTGGATCACCGAGAATTGAGGATAAGGGTATTTCCCAAAACGACGGTTCATGATGGTGAAGAATTTGTCTGCATATTCCGGAAGTTGGAGCCAGTTGTCCTCATAGGCCGTCGGGCCATAGATAAGGTGCAGGATCATTCCACTATTCAAGGTGGTCTTCAGGTGGGTGAATTCAGGGTCTGCTGCCCATGCAAAGTCGTGCACACGGTCGGCTTTAAAATGCCAGCTGCGGAGCCTTTCCTTTGTTCGTTTCAGTTCCGGATCATCCGAATAATTCCAACCGATCTCTTCGGCATTGACGAGTGTTCCTGTTCCACCGATCTTGTAATCGCGATCGATGTGGATGGTCACGTCAAAGGAGCCAAAAGGGGCGTAGAATTCACGGGCAATGTACTGGTCAGGGTGCCAACCATCCTCATCATAGGCAGCCATTTTTGGGTACCATTGGCTCATGGAGTAATCGATGCCTTCTTTGTTATCACGTCCGCTTCGGCGGATCTGCAATGGAACCTGTCCGTTGAATTCCATTTCGAATGTCGCCTCTGAACGAGGCAGGAGGGGTTCCGGCAATTCGACCTGAAGGACGGTGCCCACGACCTTGTAATTGGTTCCCTGGCCATTCATGGTCAACTTGGTGATCCTTTGGTAGCCGATCTCATCCGCCGAAAGACTCTGGATCCGATCGCCGACACGCTTATCGGGATCGGAAATGGTCCGACTGCGGATATCCATGGAGCTTCCAGGTTGGAAGGCGTTGAAATACAAATGGTAGAATACCTGGTCTAAGGTGTCGGGCGAATGATTTGTATAGATCAGCGTCTGTGTTCCATCAAATTGATGTTTGCGAACATCCAGGGTAACATCCATGGAATACTCCACGGATTGTTGCCAATTCTCCTGTGCATAGGAAATCGATACGGTCATGAGGGTCATGACCATTCCGGCGAAAGCTCTTTTCATTTCTCGATCGGTATTTAACTGCCGAATATCTCGTTGAACGAATGGGTTTCCTTGAGGCGCACGCCTTTTTCGGTTTGTTGAACTGTACACAGTTCATTCTGATTGTCGTGCTCCAAAAAGAGATAATACCCTTCTTTGGCTGCCATGTTCAAAAACCGGGCCTTTTCCTCAAGGGTGAGGAGGGGACGGGTATCATACCCCATCACATAAGGGAGAGGGATATGTCCTGTGGATGGCAAAAGGTCGGCCATAAAGACCAACTTCTTGCCCTTATAATTCAGAATGGGGATCATCTGGGCATCGGTATGTCCATTGACAAGGAAGGCATCAAACCCAAGGTCCGTGGGGATCAAAAAATCATTATCCTCAGCCTTCACAAAATTCAATTGCCCACTTTCCTGAATGGGCAAGATATTTTCCTTCAAGAAGGAAGCCTTTTCTCTTGGGTTGGGTTCGGTCGCCCATTTCCAATGGCGTTCGTTGGACCAGAATCGCGCATTCTTGAACGCAGGCCGGTATCCATTTCGTTCGTCATTCCACTCGATGGAACCCCCGCAATGATCGAAATGCAGGTGGGTAAGAAAAACATCTGTTATGTCGTCTCGGGAATACCCCAGCTTTTTAAGGTTCCCGTCCAGTGAATCATCTCCGTGCAAGTAGTAATGAGAAAAGAACTTATCGTCCTGTTTGTCGCCGATCCCCGTGTCGATGAGAATGAGGCGATCTCCATCTTCGATCAGCATGCTTCGCATGGCCCAGGAGCAGAGGTTGTTCTCATCTGCAGGGTTGGTTCTTTGCCAAAGGGACTTTGGGACAACCCCGAACATGGCGCCTCCGTCAAGCTTGAAGTATCCTGTATTGAGTGGGTAAATGGTCATATACATGAATTTGAGGCCTAAAGCTAAGAAAACTGGACAAGGTGAGAGGTTCAATAGGGCCCCAAGGGGTGGAAAGATCTGGAATAAAAAAAGCGGCAATTAAGCCGCTTTTGAACTTTGGTAAAATGGTTCATCAGATGAACAAGTGGACATTTTCAGGATCCGTATCCCGAATGACCAGATCGTTCAGATGCTTCTTTAGTTTTTCAACCTTGCCCTTGGAAAGCCAAGTAATGGTAAAGGCCTTGCGGGCCACCCCATCGGCTTGAAGGACCTTGAGAGTGAGTTCTTTTCTCAGA
>JAJLJK010000202.1:0-2227 GCA_033844885.1 Bacteroidota bacterium
TTGAAGGGTAAACAGATCGGAGAATTCAAGAACTTTATCGTTACCCGACAGTTCAGATAAAAACAGCGATTATGAAGGCCCTGAACATCCCCGAGAACAAACACCCGCGAGTTGTTGTCATTGGCGGTGGATTTGCGGGGATCAATCTCATCAAGAATCTAAAGGGGAAGCCGTTTCAGATCGTCCTCCTCGATAAACACAACTATCACACGTTCCAACCCCTGCTTTATCAGGTGGCCACTGCCGGATTGGAGCCTGATAGTATCGCCTACCCCCTTCGAAAGATCTTCAAGGATTTCAAGCATTTTCATTTTCGGGTAGCCACGGCCCAAAGCGTGGACCTGAAGACCAAGATATTGCTTACAGACCGGGGTCCTTTGGATTTTGATCACCTGATCATTGCTACGGGAAGTGATACCAACTACTTTGGGAATGAAAGTGTTCGAGAGCTTTCCATGTCGATGAAGACCGTACCCGAAGCCCTGAATCTCCGAAGCCTGATGCTTCAGAATTTCGAGGAGGCCCTGCTCACAGATAACTACAGTGAACGTGAGGCCTTAATGAACTTTGTGATCGTTGGTGCCGGACCCACGGGAGTAGAATTGGCAGGGGCTTTGGCCGAATTGAAGAACGTGGTCCTTCCAAAGGACTATCCTGATCTGGACATCCGGCAAATGAACATTCACCTTGTGGAGGCAGCTGGAAAGGTCCTGCCACCAATGAGTGATGAAAGTAGTGCACGGGCGCAACGATATCTTGAGAAACTCGGTGTCCAGGTCTGGCTCGATACAATGGTGAAGGATTATGATGGGAAAAAGGTACTCACCAATAAAAAGGATCTACCGACACGAACTTTGATCTGGGCCGCAGGGGTTACCGGAAATACCCTTGAGGGGGTCCCTTCAGAAAGTATGGAAAAAGGAAGGATCCTTGTGGACGAGTTCAACCGGATCAAAGGAACCGAGAGCTTTTTTGCCATTGGGGATGTCGCCCTGATGAAGACCGAACAAAAACCCAAAGGCGATCCCATGGTCGCGCAAACCGCAATTCAACAGGGTGAAACCCTCGCTAAGAACCTACTGCGGTCCAGTTCGGGAAAAGAGATGAAACCCTTTCATTATAAGGATAAGGGTTCAATGGCTACCGTTGGACGCAATAAGGCGGTCGTGGATATCAAGAAGTTTCATTTTGGAGGATTGTTCGCCTGGTTCCTGTGGATGGTGGTCCATCTGGTCGCTTTGGTCGGCTTTCGCAACCGAGCAGTAGCCCTTTTGAATTGGGTCTATAATTACTTCAGTTATGACAAAGGGATCCGATTGATCATTCGGCCCTGGAAGAGGAAGATCACCATTCCAAAAGAAGAGACCCCAACTGTTTGAGACATGTGTACCATCAGTTATCTCCCTGTCGGGGATCGACATTATATCCTCACCCAGAACAGGGATGAAAGTCCGCGTCGTCCTGCTCCCTTTTTCCCGGTATCGGAAGGGAAAGGAAGTGCCAGGATCGTTTTCGCCAAGGACCCGGTCGGTGGCGGAACCTGGATGGCTAGTGGTCAGGATGGAAAGACCGTCGGTCTGATGAATGGCGGATTTGAACCACATATTCCCTCTCCCCCATATAAGCATTCGAGAGGTCTCGTTGTCACGGGCTTTCATCGGTTCAATGGTGTCAAGGATTTCATGGAACGGTTCAATATGTTCGGACTTGAACCATTTACCCTTGTCATTCGCAATGAAGCCGGGCTTCACCAGGTCGTTTGGACGGGGGATCGATCTGAGTATTTCACACTCGATCCGCTTTCTCCCCATCTGTTCATGAGTAACCAACTCTATTCGAAACCCGTTCAGGAAGACCGTAAGAAGGTGTGGAAGGTTTTCCTTGAAAATAATCCCTCTCCGTCCCCTTCCGATCTTTGGGAACTTCATCGGTCCAAAAACTTCATTCTAGATCGACCTGAAGTAGGGACAACCGGCACCTCTCAATGTATTTTTCTCCCCGAGGAAAAAAAATTTCTCTACGCCGGAATCGAATCAAATATCACCAAAAACACTGATTTACAGTAGTTTATAATACCTTTCAAAAATAGGTACTATCTTTTTTATGGTACTTTGTATTGCATAGTACTGTATTTGTTCATATGTTTGTCCTGTACAAAACAAAAAATGCCATGAAAAAGCAGCTCTTCACTATCATGCTGGCCACCTTCAGCCTTGGGGTATTTGCC
>JAJLJK010000203.1:0-9970 GCA_033844885.1 Bacteroidota bacterium
TCACTCGGGTGTATTCAAGCCTTGGAGTGCAATCAGAATACCTGTCCCACCGGAGTGGCGACTCAGGATCCCAAGCTCGTGAAAGGTTTGGTGGTGGAGGATAAATCCCCGAGGGTTCACAACTTCCACAAGAATACCATCCACGCCATGCTCGACCTTTTGTCGAGTGTCGGGATCAAGAGAACGGATGATCTCAAACGGAAACATATTCATCGGCGCGTGGATATGACCACCATCCTTCGCTATGATGAGATCTATCCTGACCTGGAGCCAAGATGTCTCCTCTCAGGATCCGGGATCCCGGACCGATACAAGGTGTATTTCCGCGAAAGCGATATCCCTATCTGAACCGTCATGACCTTTCAGGGTTTCTGATGTTATGGAGCTATTTGCCAAGTTGTTCCGTCAATTGGATCAGACCAATAAGACGAATGCCAAGATCCAGGCTTTGGTCGAATACTTTCGGCTAGCAGATCCAAAAGATGCCCTTTGGGCCATTGCTGTGTTCTCAGGAAAGCGTCCAAAGAGATCGGTCAATACCCGGGAGCTTCGCGAATGGGCCGCTAAAGAAGCGGATCTGCCGCTATGGATGCTGGAGGAAACCTATCATATCGTGGGGGACCTCTCCGAAACCCTTGCCAATATCATCCCCAATAAGGGGAAAGAACGAAATGATCGTGGCTTGGCCGACTGGATCACGGGGTTGAAGAAGATCCGGGGAGCATCCGATCCAGACCGGAAAGAATTCATACTTCATGCCTGGAGGACCCTTGACCCTCTTGAGCGATTCGCCTTCAATAAATTGATCACAGGAGGTTTAAGGGTGGGCATTAGCCAAAAGAACTTAGGCAAGGCATTGGCGATCCATACAGGTCAACCGGCCAATATTGTTGCCTTGCGGCTGATGGGAAACTGGGATCCGGAATCTGTGGGATGGGACGAGCTCCTTCTCGAGGATCGAAGATCAGATGACCTGAGTGTTCCCTACCCTTTCTTTTTGGCTCATCCGATCGAAAAAGACCCCACCGACTTGGGGTTACCTGAGGATTGGTATGCAGAGCATAAGTGGGATGGGATACGGGGTCAATTGATCATTCGGGGAGGTGAGCTATTTCTTTGGTCAAGAGGCGAGGAACTCGTAACCGGCCAATTTCCTGAATTGACCGCTTTGAAGGACGTTTTACCCGATGGGACGGTTTTGGATGGCGAGATCCTTGTTGTGCGGGGGGATGACATAGGATCATTTGCGGACCTTCAGAAACGATTGGGTCGCAAACGGGTGCTGGCGAAATGGCTGGAAACCCATCCTGTCCGGTTTCGAGCCTATGATATTCTTGAGATCGGAACAGAGGACATCAGGAGTCTGCCACTGGAAAGGAGAAGAAGGCGCTTGGAGGACCTTCTGTCAGGAATTGAATCACCTCATATCGATCTTTCCCCTCGTCTGGATTGGAATACCTGGGAAGACCTCAGGAAGTTGCGGGTTGACTCCCGAAAGGTGGGTTCAGAAGGGTTGATGATCAAATCCCGACGGGCTCCTTATCGTCAGGGAAGGGTCAAGGGAGATTGGTGGAAGTGGAAGGTGGATCCAATGGTGATCGATGCGGTGATGATCTATGCCCAGCGAGGTCACGGTCGACGAGCCAATCTTTACACAGACTACACCTTTGCGGTTTGGGGTGAAAATGGAGAATTAGTGCCATTCGCGAAGGCCTATAGTGGGCTTACCGACGAGGAGATCCGCGAAGTTGATCGATTTGTCAAGAATCATACCCGCGATCGTTTTGGTCCGGTCAGAAGTGTGGAACCTCAATTGGTCTTTGAGATTGCCTTTGAGGGCATTCGATCCTCCAATCGGCACAAGTCGGGTGTTGCTCTTCGCTTCCCTCGGATCAACCGATGGCGAAAGGACAAACCTGTAGGTGAGGCCAATACCTTACAAGATCTCCTAGAAATAGCAAAGGCCTACGGTTAAGTAGGCCTCGCATCGCAATCGCGATCTCACATCGCAACCAATTAGACGTTTTCCAAAGATCAAGGGGCGATCGTGATTCGGGTCTGATAGGCTTGGTCAGGAGTGAATGCGCGAAGGATATAGTTTCCAGGCTTGGCCCCCTCGATGACGATCCTTTCGAAATCCTCATAGTGTCCTCGTTGAGCGAAGATCATCTTTCCTTCGAGGTCGTAAAGGAAGACATGCATCAGTTGGGTTGGAGCGACAGGAAGTTCCATTTTCAGGTCCAATTTCGAACTTGGGTTGGGGTAGACCTTCATGGTAGTTGGGTTCATGAAGTTGTTCTCTTTTTCTCCAAGTCGATCGATATAATCATCCGGAGTGACCACGATCGGTCCTTGGGTGTTCTCGATCAGTTCGTTTCCATTCTCGTTATTGGAGACCAGAAGAGTGGAGTCGGGGTTGCCGGCTATGGCAGGGCTTAAAGTTGTCACACTTAGTGCGACAGAGGCGAGAAGGTTGATCAGCTTTTTCATGATAGATTGTTTTGGTTTTTTCAAGCGATTTGTCTGGTATATGGAAAAGGGTGTGCCAAACCCGAAAAGGGGGGTTTTTTAACCCTTTTTTAGGCAAAAGTGTACGGCAGCGAACAACCGTGTGTCCATTTTCGAACAGAAAAGAAATCCTCAATGACCCGGGCTTTTGGTTATTTTTGGCCAAAACCACTCACATTTGAGTCAGATCCGAAAGCTTGCCGGACAGACGGCCATTTATGGATTGAGCAGTATTCTGGGCAGGGTCCTGAATTTTCTGTTGGTACCCCTTCATACCATGTATCTCTCTCGAGAGGAATATGGTCAGAATACTGACCTATACTCTTTGGCGGCCTTTCTGATCGTGGTGCTTACCTATGGATTTGAAACCGCGTTCTTCAAATTTTCGGAAGACCGAAGGTTTGACCCGGAAAGGGTCTACAGTACTGCCGTAAGGTCCATCCTTTTCAGCTCGATCCTGTTTCTGGCCATTTTTTCAATGTTCCACGGAAACATCGTGGATCTGCTTCGCTATCAGGAACACCCTGAATATGTGTGGATAATGTTTGTCATCGTGTGCATGGATGCGATTGCGGCCATTCCCTTTGCCCGCTTGCGGTCAAAGAATCGAGCCGTACGGTTCGTGGTGGTGAAAATGGCCCTGATCCTGACGAATGTCGCCCTCAACCTCTACTTCTTCTGGCTCGCGCCCCGCTGGATAGCGGGTGAATGGCCGATGGCAGAAATGGTCCAGTGGACCTACATTCCCGATTATGGGGTGGGCTATGTTTTTCTTGCCAATCTGGTGGCTAGTACCGTTATGCTGATCATGCTGGTTCCTGAATTCCGATTCATGAAAGCAGGGTTTGACAAGGTCATCTGGCGATCCATGCTTCGATATGGATACCCATTGATGATCGCCGGGTTGGCTGGGGTTGCCAACGAGATGATCGACCGTCAGTTGATCAAATACCTTTTGCCGCAAGGGGTTGCAGAAGAGCAACTGGGTATCTATGGGGCGGTTTACAAGTTGTCCATCTTTTTGGTCCTGTTCAATCAGGCCTTTCGGTATGCAGCGGAACCTTTCTTTTTCTCCTCCGAAAAGGACAAGAATGCACCGGCCACCTTTGCCCGTGTTATGGATCTTTTCGTCCTGATCCTAGGCTTGGGCTTCGTGACGATCCTCGTTTTTCTTCCCTGGCTCAAGCATTTTATCGATGAGAAGTTCTGGGAAGGACTTTACATTTTACCCATTCTCCTTGCTGCCAATGTTTTTCTGGGGATCAACACCAACCTCTCAGTTTGGTACAAACTATCAGGAAAGACCTGGTATGGAATGGTCATTACTTACGTGGGACTGATCTTCACCCTGGGATTCAACCTTTATCTGATTCCCAGATTAGGATATGAAGGAGCCGCCTGGGCCACGTTGGTATCTTACTTTGCCATGATGGTGACGAGTTACCTCACCGGAGCAAGGAATTATCCCATTCCTTACGATCTGGTAAAGATCGGCTCTGCTCTGGCTATTAGCTTTGTAGCCGGTTACTTGTCGCTCCTATGGGCAAAACCTACATTTGTTCCGCAATTGATGGTCTTTGCCATATTTCTGATCCTTATGGGCCTTTTGTTTCGAACCGATGTGGCCCGTTTGGTTGCCACCGTTAAACAACGACTATGAAGATCGATGTCATCAATCGTTCAAAGCATCCTCTGCCTCAGTATACCACCTTGGGTGCGGCAGGACTCGACCTGCGTGCCAACCTTGATTCGCCCATTATCCTGGAGGTCGGACAACGCGTCCTTGTAAAAACGGGACTTTTCATTTCGGTTCCACAGGGCTACGAGGCCCAGGTAAGACCCAGAAGTGGACTGGCCTATAAACATGGTGTCACTGTTCTCAATACGCCAGGAACCATCGATTCGGATTACCGGGGGGAGATTGGGGTCATATTGATCAATCATGGTCAGGAGGCTTTTGAGATCAAAGATGGCGAACGAGTAGCACAATTAGTCATTGCCAAACATGAGACCATAGAGTGGTCACCGGTGGAGACCCTCGAGGAAAGCGAGCGTGGATCCGGCGGATTCGGAAGTACCGGAAGAACCTAATGAACCAAAATCAATAAGATGAAGATCGTTATTCCAATGGCAGGTCGCGGAAGCAGACTTCGCCCCCATACCCTTACCACTCCCAAACCTTTGATCCCCATCGCTGGAAAGCCCATCGTCCAAAGATTGGTTGAGGATATCGTTTCCATTGTGGATGATAAAGTGGACGAGATAGGATTCATTATCGGCGATTTCGGAAAAGAGGTCGAAGAGAACCTGATCAAGATCGCCAATGACCTCGGTGCCGAAGGTCGGATCTATTATCAGGACCAACCCTTGGGGACCGCCCATGCCATCATGTGTGCAGCCCCTAGTTTGGAGGGGAATGTCGTGGTCGCTTTTGCGGATACCCTTTTCCGTGCCGATTTCAAATTGGACAAGGAGAGCGACGGTGTCATTTGGGTGAAGCAGGTCGAGGATCCTCGTGCCTTTGGAGTGGTCCAGATCGGTCCCGAAGGATTTATCAACGACTTTGTTGAAAAGCCCGAAGAACCGGTTTCAGACCTTGCCATCATAGGTATCTATTACTTCAAGGATGGAGGATATCTCAAAAAGGAATTACAATATCTGCTCGATAACGACATTAAGGATAAAGGGGAGTTTCAGCTCACCAATGCCCTTCATAACATGAAAGAGCAGGGAGCGAAATTCATCCCCGGCAAGGTAGACGAGTGGATGGACTGTGGGAATAAGAATGTCACCGTAGAGACCAATAGCAAGGTTCTTGGTTTCCTCGAAGGGAATGCCCAGCTTCGGGGAAAGAACGTCACCATCAAGAACAGTGAGGTGATCGAACCTTGTTTCTTTGGGGACAATGTGACCCTCATCGACTCCAAGATCGGACCCGGGGTCAGTATTGGAGATAATTCGGTGGTGAATAATTCAAGACTGAAACACACGATCGTTCAATCCAATAGCACCATCAAGAACATCGAGCTGAGAAATTCAATGATCGGCAACAATGCCTATGTGGATGGGAAGTTCAACACCCTCAGCATCGGGGATTACTGCCGGATGGATAAAGAATAATGCACAAGATACTTTTCGGATTTACCCTCTTTGCCCTATTGCTTTCCGGGACGGTGACGGCCCAGGAAAAGGATCCTTTGTCCGAAAAGGAACGTCAGCAGTTCGATCAATACTTCTTTGCCGCAGAGCGCGCAAAATCCGTAGGTAAGATAACGGCAGCGGATTCTCTATTTCATAGGGCTCACAGGATCGACCCCTCAAATGCCACCGTGAATTATGAGATGGCGCAGATCGCGGTTGCGGATAAGCGGCTTAAGGATGCCCTTGAATATGGAGAGCAGGCTTTGGAGAATGATCCAGAAAACACTTATATCCTCAGATTCCTTGGCGGGCTTTACAATATCACCGGTAAGATAGACAAAGAAGTAGGGATCTACAGACGACTCAGAAAGATCCACCCTGATAATCCGGATTATCCATTTGCCCTTGCACAGTTGGCCAAGAAAAAAGGGGATTACCGAAGGTCTCTATCCATTCTTGATAGCCTTGAACAGGAATACGGGATATCAGAAGCAGTGATTCGAGAGAAACAGGATGTTTATCTCAAGGATGACGAGGTGGAAAAGGCAGCCGATGAGATCAAACGACTTATCGAGACTTTTCCTGAACAGATCGAATATTACGGTTGGCTGGGGACTCTCTATTCTGCCAATGGGTATTATGGTCAAGCCATCTCTGCCTACCGGGACCTCCTGAAGATCCAACCGGGAGAACCCAGGGCACATTTGAATCTGGCCGAGATCTTTCGTTCCCAGGGAATGGTGGACAGTTCAATCACCCATCTAGAAAAAGCGGTGGCTTCCCCCGACCTGGATATTGATTCCAAGGTCCAGGTATTGGTATCTCTTTTTCAGGCCTCCGGCCGCGATCGAAATCTTCTTGACCCTGCCTATCGGATGTTGGAGACCATGTCAGAGGTCCACCCCGAGGATCCAAAGGTACCTGCGATCTTAGGGGATTTCCAGTTGAGGGATGGAAAGAAGGAAGAGGCCCGAAACACATTCAGGTCCGCTACACGAATGCCAGGCGGTGATAAATTGGAGATATGGAATCAGATCCTTCTTTTGGATGCGGATCTGGTCTGGAACGATTCACTTGTCAGCGATGCACGCGAAGCACAGCTGTCATACCCGAATCAGCCTTTTCCATACCTCATGGAAGGCGTAGCTCATATTCAACTTTCGGATTGGAACGCGGCGGTGACCGCCCTCGAATCAGGGCAGATCTATGCGATCGACCAGCCCGAAATGGAAGAACAGTTCTACCTGTACCTGGCCGAAGCTTATTATCGGAAGAAAGAATTCAAACGGTCGGATAACAACTTCGATGAGGCTTTGCGAATCAATCCCAAGAACCCCACCACCCTGAACAATTATGCGTATTACCTGAGTGAGAGGGGCGAACGGTTAAAGAAGGCCCTTGAGATGACCGAACTTTCCAACGACCTGCGACCCGGAAACCCGACCTTTTTGGACACCTGGGGATGGGTGTTGTTCAAGTTGAAAGAATATGATGAAGCCCGGAAGGTGCTTCAACAGGCCTTGGATGCCGGTGGAAAGGACTCTGGTGAGATCCTCGAGCATATGGGAGACACCTTGTTCATGATGGGTCAGGTAGAACAAGCGGCAGATTACTGGAATCAGGCACGGAAAGCTGGAGGTGCCTCAGAAGATATTGATAGAAAGATCTCAGAACGGAAATTACTATGATCCGAAGATTGGGGGGATGTGCGATCCTGATGATCGCTCTTTGGGGTTGCAAGGGGCCAAAATTGGTGCCGACCAATGGAGAACTTCCCGCGATGAGTGAAAAGCAGGTCATCGAACAATTGAATGCGCGACCAGAGGACGAGCGCTTCTTTCGAATGACCGCCGTGGCCAATTATTCGGATAGTGAGACCAGCCAGAATTTTAGAGTGGATGCCAGGATCATTAGGGACTCCATCGTTTGGTTGGATGCTATGGATCCCATTTTGGGACTGAAGGTGGCACGACTGGTGGTCTTTCCGGACAGTGTCATTTTCATAAACCGGATGGAACGGACCTACCTTGCAGGGAATATCCCGGATCTGCAAAAGAAATTCGGTATTCCCCTTGATTTTGATATCCTTCAGGGAGCCCTTATGGCACAACCTTTCCGCAGGATTGACAGCAAAAATGGAGTAGATGTGACCGCCACTGATTACTATCACATTTCTTATCGACCTGTAATGGATTCTTTGGATCCCGGACCTTCCATGTTCTATTACTATAAGCTGGGATTGCCCGGGGTCAGCCTATTGACCCAGAGCATTTCGGATGGAATGCTAACCCTGGAGGCGAGGTATCTCAATTTCACCGAAGTGAATGGCCTGTTAAAACCATCGTACATGGAATGGCTGGTCATTCCGGCCAACGAACAGATATTACGACTCGACAAGATCAACTATTCCATTGGCGAGCGCCCTGGAACTCCAGTATCCATTCCTGATAATTATGACCGTGTCGATCCGTAAATTCCTCATAGTATTCCTGGTCGGACTCTCTTTTTTGTCTCATGCACAAAAGGACAAGAAAGAGATCCTTCAGCAAAAACGTACCAGGCTGAAGGACGAGATCGAATTGGCCAACAAGATCCTGAAGGAGACCCGGAGCAAGGAATCGGTCACATTGAGCCAGGTTCAAACACTGGCCAGAAAGATCAGGATCCGGGAAGAACTCATCCGAACCATCAATCGAGAGGTCGCCCTGATCGATGAAGAGATCAAGGAGGCGGAAGAAAGGATCCGCGAACTGGAGGGAGAGATCGAAAAATTGAAAGCCGATTATGCAGAGATGATCAAGCAGGCGGCAAGGACGCAGAGCCGAAAGAATAAGATCATGTTCATTCTGGCATCACAGGATTTTTCTCAAGCCCTTCGCCGAATGGAGTACCTCGAGCAGATCGCCGAATTCAGAAAGGATCAGGTGGAGGAGATCAAAAGGAAGCAGGATCAGCTCAATCAAAAGATCGCCGAGCTAGAGGAGAACAAAAAGGAGAAAGAGGCCCTTCGCTTTGATAAGGAAGGTGAGCGGTCGAACCTTTTGGCAGAAAGACAGCAGCAAGAACAAGTGATCGGTAGCCTAAAATCCAAAGAGAATCAGTTGGTCGCCGAGATCCGCAAGAAACAGGAGGAGGCAGATCGGCTGGAAAAAGAGATCCAACGTTTGATCGCCCTTGAACTTCGCCGTGCCCGTGAAAAGGCTGAGCGCGAACAGTTGGAGCGCGATGCCAAGAAGATCGGTTTGATCGCCGGCAAGGATTTTTCCGCACGCACTTCGAACAAGGCACTTGAAGACTTGATTCGCAAAAAACGGAAGGAAATGAATCTTAAGGATGAGGCTCCCTCCGAATCCTTTGCACTAACCCCCGAAGCCAGAGCCCTCGCAGCCAGTTTTGTGTCGAACAAGGGGAAACTTCCGTGGCCGGTCGAACGAGGTCTGGTGGTCGGCAAATTCGGTCCTCAGCCTCACCCCATCTCCAAGAATGTGGTCATCAACAATCCATATATTGAGATCGCCACCGAGAAGGATGCAGAGGCCAGGGCATGTTTCGAAGGAGAAGTGACCTCAGTGATCCGTATTCCAGGTGCCAATAAAGGAGTGTTGGTCAGACATGGAAATTACTTCACCGTCTATTCCAACCTGATCGAGGTTTACGTCAAGGCTGGTGATAAGATCAGTTTGAAACAGCCTATTGGTAAGGTCTTTACGGATGAAGATGATGGGCGTTCCATTCTTCAATTTGGCGTTTGGAAGGATACCGACCCCCAAGACCCGGAACCTTGGTTATTTGGTCGATAAGATTCAACCTTCCCCAACACTTTTGACTACTTTGGAATTCCTCTTCCCAAAGTGAGTATGATCGACCTCCGACCACTTCAAGATAAGATCAAGGGCACACTGCATCTGGACAAGATGCATAGGACCCTGTATGCCACAGATGCCAGTATCTACAGGGAAATTCCCCTTGGGGTGGTCTTTCCCATCGATGCGGAGGATGTTCGCGTCATTCTTGAATTTGCCTCTGCAAATGATATTCCCCTGATCCCAAGGACCGCAGGTACCTCCCTGGCCGGTCAGTGTGTGGGATCCGGTCTCGTGGTGGATGTTTCCAGACACATGACCGAGATCCTCGATTTTGATCCTGATGGCCAATGGATAGAAGTTCAGCCCGGCGTGATCCGCGATGACCTCAATCGATTCCTAGCACCACACGGTCTTTTTTTTGGTCCAAATACGAGTACTGCCAATCGTTGTATGCTCGGCGGTATGTTAGGAAATAATTCTTCAGGAAGTACGTCCATCCGCTATGGAACCACCCG
>JAJLJK010000204.1:0-4029 GCA_033844885.1 Bacteroidota bacterium
GTAGTCATGAAAAGTAGGATCAGCCTTTTATTCATTTTTCTTCTTTCCGCTTTCGCGGGATTTTCGCAGGATGACCCCAACCTCAGGGATAAGGTCATGAATAGCATCTGGTTGCTTGTCGAACCGCAGGAATTTCCCCTCTATGAAATTGGAGATTACGTGGAAGTTTACCATGATGAGGTCCTGGTTTATACCCGAAAAGAAGGCGAATATTCTTGGATCCTCCTTTTCGGTGCACGTTTGGATGGAAACGACTTGATCCTTGAGCTAAGGGACGTATCTCCCTTAAGACCTCAACCCGGAATGCGTCCGGAAATCCCCTCAGATCTGGTCCTTCGATTGCGGCCTACGAACGCCGAATCGGATGAAGGGATGTTCTTCATCCCCCGAAAGGGATTGGAAAACCAACCCAAAACCGAAGATATTGAAGGATTCTAACTACATTATCTGAATTTCGTATCTTCCTGTCATCACCAATTCCCTCCTGATTTGATGGCAAGATTCCTCTTCTCCTTTGTGATGGTTCTGATGAGCTGGAGCCTGACAGGTCAGTCTGTGGCTGATTCCATCTATGGTCGGATCTGGGTCCTGGACTCGAAGAATGGATTCCCGCTGTATCAGGTGGAAGATCGTGTCACTTATAAAGCAGACCGAGGTGAGCTGATGGTCTATCTGGATGGCTATCGGCGTGAGCATGGGCAATCGGGGATCCTCTATTTCTTTCCAGAGCTCAACGGTGATACCCTCACCCTCACACTTCTTGGCGCTTACCCAATGCCCTATCAAAAGGTACTTGAGATCGACCAACTGAACCGCGGAGAGAGATTTGTATTTATTCTGGGGAATATTGAAGAAAAGGATCTGATCATCCAACGTGGAACACCGGTATTCTTTCCTCAAAGATCGACAATGGATACCCCTTCCTCCCTAGGATTTCACTGATCGTGAAAAAATAACCTAAGGGAAGTTCCCGTTTTGACCCCATGATAGAACCGCTGAACATCAAAACACTCGGGCCCTTCATGTTAGTGGGACTTTCCTTCGCATGGACCCTTTTTCTTTTCTTCATCGATGAGGGTCGATATACCCTTCAAGGACTTGAAGAGCCTGGAAATGCTCTAGCAATGAGTATCTATTTTATTGGGATCCTTGCAGGACATATCACAGTGGCCCTTTTATCAAAGGGGTCACGCAGGTATTGGGTCAGTTCACTCCTGGGTTGGATCCCCGGCATTTTGTTTGGAGTGATGCTTATTCATTTGCCCGGGCTACTCATTCGCCTGGGTTAGATCACTCGATCTCTTCCACTTTGAAAACAAAGTACTTGGTATCACCTTTCCAGGGGAAGGTGACATACTTTTCACTGTAATACAATTTGACCCTTTTCCCCTTATCGATCGCATTCTCGATCTTTGGGAGAACCTCGGTCGCATCGGACGAGGTCACCGAGAAATCCCATTGTGTAGGCATAACCCCATCGCCGGAACTCGTCAATCCACCAATATTCATTTGTCCTTCATAAGTCTTGAAGATCATCCCCTTCTTACTGATCTTAATAGGAGTTCCTGCTCGATATCCATTACTGTAACTGGCAAAATTTAAGAAAATGAATACCAGGATCAGTATGCCAATGAAGATCAAAAGTGTTTTTTTCAGTGCGGACATCGGTGGTGGAATTATATTTACTGTACGCAAAATAAGAAGTTCCTTTCCAAGATTGTACCATCCGTAAAACTCCATTTCGATCATGGAAACGAAAAAGATCACATACCGCAGAATTCGACCGGAGGATAACGAACAGATCGCTGCCATTATCCGAAGGACCCTGGAAGAATTCGGAGCCAATAAACCCGGGACCGTATATTACGATCCAACCACCGATCACCTCTTCGAGTTATTCCAAATGGAAGGCTCCTGTTATTTCATTGCAGAGGACGAGAATGGCATGATCGGCGGAGCGGGGATCTACCCAACCACAGGATTACCGGAGAGTACGGTGGAATTGGTGAAGATGTATATACTCACCCCATATCGGGGGAAGGGAATTGGGAAGCGATTAATGGAAATGTGCCTGATCGAGGCCAGAAAAATGGGGTACTCGTCGGTCTATCTTGAGACCATGCCCGAATTGACGGAGGCATTGCCCATGTATGAGAAGATCGGTTTCCAATATCTCGAGAAACCCATGGGCGAATCGGGTCATCATGGATGCCCATTGTGGATGATCAGGGAGCTGGACTAATTGGTTGGTTGGGAAAGGCCTCGGCCTAAGGTCAGTTGGTCAGGTTAGGGCCACTTACGAAAGTTTTGCTTTGCGGACATCATGAGCCTTCTTGGCTCCGAATGCTGCCCCTGCGGCGATAAGAATGCTCAATCCACCATCCAATGGAACGGGATTGACTGGCATACCTGGTTGGGAAAAAGCGTATACAGAAATAAAAAGGAGAGCTAGGGTAAAGAGGATCTTTTTCATGACTTCTTTTTTGCTGGGGTGTAAACTTGAAGCCAAAAGTATATCGCGTTCTCCGATGCAGAATTTGAATTCTACATCTGGTTGAAAAAATGGGTTTTTTGGAATTACCCAAGAGAAAATCGGAAGTCTCTTCTACATCAAGGCTCCATTCTCGGGTTTCATCAATGCGGGAACGTCCTCATCGCCAATGGTCTCCTTTAGATCGATCTCGATCACCGTACAGATGGCCGTCAACGCTACATCGGTCTTCCAGTTCTCAAAAGGATTGGACATGACCCTGCCAAAAACATAGATCTGGTAAAAGATCCAACTCACGATCCCGGTCACGGGAATGATCATGAGTGGGGCAGAAATCTTGATGAAGGTTTCAATAAAGGCAAAGGGAAAGAAAAAGACAAAAAGATTGAGAAAGGCCATAGTGTAATAGTCATAAGGGCGTGGGAGCGGTGTGCTCTTTATGCGTTCCGCCCGTCCCTGTAGGTCGGTGATCCTTGTCAGGGTGTCGTCCATCTGGATATAACTAAAGGTATCCATGGTCTCATGTGCATTCAACTCCTTGATCGCATAACCTAAGAGCATTCCGATCTGAGTGACCTTGTTGGTCTTGGTCATGATAAAATCATAATCCTCTTTTCGCAAATGACGGCCAACATCTCTGGCCCAGGTCTCAGGGTCGTATTGTTCTCTGAGTTGGAGTCGAAGAGCATTGATCCATGCGATCTGTCCTCTGACGATCCTTGTGCAATTTTCCCACAACTCTACCGGAACGTTCCTTGGGTCGACAATGGTCAATGCCTGCCGTGTGAAAGTTCGACTCTCATTGACGACACCTCCCCAGATCTTTCGCGCCTCCCACCACCGATCATATGCCGAAGAATTCCTAAAACCCAAAATAATGGCCAACGCGGTACCCAAAATGGCCACGACTGAAATAGGGATCGCCCATTCCTCCATTTCGAATTCCACATGGATCAGCCATGCAAGAAAACCACAGCTCAAACTGTAAAGAATATTCTTCCAGGAATATCGAATGGCCGTGTCGAGACGGAGATAGTTGCGGGTGATCATAGACTGAAAAAGGCTAGTTCAAGGTCAATTTGCCATAAAAACTGCATGAAATATAAGGATTTACTGACACTTCATCGAGATAACAAGAATCTCGTAAATCTAGTTTCATACTATTGTAAGTCAGCTTTTTACAGTCTGATAAAAACGTTTACCCAACATCCCTAAAATCAGGTAATTTTCGACTTACTCTATTGTAAGGATATTAATTTCAGTAAATTACCTCAACAATAATGAGGCATACAGAGGGATAACAACCCTCTTTCGCAAGGTAAAAGGATCTGTTTCAACCCAACACGAGCTACTGGTCTTCCAGTCAAAAGTGCCCCCACTCAACTATCCTAACGATTCTAATGCCTTTGCGACATGTTACCCAAAATCTCTCAACTCCCTTTTCCCTTTGGGAAGAACTCCCTTTTGGGTGTCTTCTTGTCCCTGGCTTTTATGACATATGGTCAATCTGGAGATATCACTCAATATGTGATCTTCGG
>JAJLJK010000205.1:0-13518 GCA_033844885.1 Bacteroidota bacterium
AGATTACTTTCCCTATCCAAATAGGTCTTGTTGACCGATCCTGGAGAAATTGGAATACTCAGATCCAGGTCTAGATTGGTGAATTCTTGCCATGAAAGATCGTTGACGTTCAAAAGAAGCAACTTCCCATTCGGGTGAAAGATCGCGACCTGTTCCTGTACATTCGAAATGACCAGAGTTCGATCGGTCTTAAAGATCGGGGCAGCGGGAACCGTTTTTCTTTCCTTTGAGTGAAATATCTGGGGAGTGTTGCTCCCCGTTAGGAGAAAGAGATGAGAATCCAATCCGAATATCCTGAAGTTTCCTGGAGTGGGGGATGAAAACTGAACCTGATCCGGACGATAAGGGTCACGAAGTTCGAGTATTCCTTTATGGATGGTCCAAAGGCCTTGCTCATTGAACCACATTTGATCATGATTCACTCCGTACCCAATGGAGCCGAGTTCTTGAATGGCACCTTTGATGGGGATGGAATGGATCCTTCCCGTGGACGCCTCGATAAAGAAAGCATCGCTTCCTTTGATTCCCAGTAGAATGGGATGGATCACTTCATTTGAGAACCAGACCCTCCTTTTTTCATTGGTCTTGACATCCACTTTCCAAAGGGCGTTCTCAGTGGTTAGGAATAATGACCCGCGCATTTCGAGCATGGATCGAATGGGGAAATCCTGATTCCCTTTTTCGGGGAGGACCCTCTCCCAGTTCTTTCCATCAAATCGGTGTAGACCTCTAAAGGTTCCGGCCCACATGGTTCCATCGCTGGTCTGATAGATCTGGGTGATGGTTTTTTGAATGATCCCCTCACCAGCAGAATAAATGGTCAGGCAATCCCCTTTTGACAAGGTGGGGAAAGGAATGGATAAAAGGATAAAGAACACCCAAGGAAGGATCAGGTGCCTCATTGTTGGTTAGGTGTTGGTTATCAAATATCGATAAAAATGAAATCGAGAAATGAATCTAGGTGGTTTTCCGATACGCCCGGATCGCAATGGAATTCACAATGACCCCCATCAATAGGATCACAGCGGCATGATGAAGGATATCTTTCAATCCCGAACCTTTGAGTAATACCATCCGAATGACCTCCATGAAGTACGAGACAGGGTTGAACCAGGTGATCACCCTGGCCCACTCCGGCATGTTCTCAATCGGGGTGAAAAGGCCACTCATCAATATGAATATCACCAGGAAGAACCAGGAAACAAACATGGCCTGTTGTTGGGTGTCTGTCAAGGAGGAGATCAGTAGACCCAGACCCAACATGACGATCAGGTAAAGCCCGGCAAAGAGAAAGAGAAGGACCAGGCTGCCTTCGATCGGAATATCAAACAACAACCAACCCAGAGTTAGACCCAGAGCCAAAAGGAAAAGGCTGATCAACCAAAAGGGAAGCAGTTTCCCTACGATGAATTGCCATTTTTTGATCGGTGTGACATTCAACTGTTCGATGGTCCCGATCTCTTTTTCCCGCACAATGTTCATACTGCTTAGGAACATCCCCGCAAGGGTGACCAACACCGCCAAAAGCCCAGGCACCATGAGGTTTTTGTAATTCATGGTCAGGTTGTACCAGAATCGGTTGTGTATAGAGATTGGTGGTGTCGGGATTGTTCCAAGTTTGTGGAAAAGGATCTCTCCATTCAGGGTTTGCGTAGTTCCCTGCAAGTAGGCATATGCCAAACTGGCAAATTGAGCATCCATGCCATTCAGCTCAACCATTACCTGGCTTGTTCCAGAGGTAAGGAGTTCCTTTTCGAAGTCCAGAGGGATACGAAGAAAGACATCTGCATTTCCGGCATCCAGAGCATTCATCCCCGATCCAAAGGACCTGGAGAAAGCACTCACCTCGAATCGGTCATTGGCTTGTATATGGGCCAACCATTGCCTACTGGTCACCGATGCATCCATGTCCTGTACGTGGACGCGAATATGTCGGACCTCAAAATCTGCTGCGTGAACAAGTATGAGCAGCTGAACCACGGGCATCACAAAGATGATAGGTAGCATCGCCTTGTTCCGAAAGATCTGGCGAAATTCCTTTCGCAGGAGGATCATCAAGGTTCTCATTGTAGTCGGATCTTGAATTTGCGAACACTGATGAACAGAAGGATCACAGACATTCCAGTAAGGATCAAGACCTCCTTCCAGAGGAATTCCATTCCAACGCCCTTCAACATGATGCCCCGGAGGATCACAATGAAATGTTTGGCGGGCATGATATTCGCCAATACCTGGAGGGGTATCGGCATACTGGAAACAGGGAAAATGAAACCCGAGAGCAGGATGGTGGGCATCATCAATGCAAAGAGGGATAACATGAGGGCCAATTGTTGGGTCCTGGCAATACTTGAGATCAATAGTCCAAGGCTAAGAGCCGCCGAAATGAATATGAGTCCCGACAGGATCAGCATCCCGTAACTTCCTTGCATGGGCACATGAAAGATCCATTGGCCGATCAGAAAAATGAAGATCGCATTGACAAGGGATAGGACGAGGTAGGGGATCACCTTTCCGAGAATTATGGTTCCGGGGCGGAGCGGTGAAACCAGGAGGATCTCCATGGTTCCAAGTTCCTTTTCTCTCGAAATGGCAATGGAGGTAAGCATGGCCGAAACGAGCATCAGGATCACCGTGATCACACCGGGGACAAATAGATTGACACTTCGCATTTCGGGATTGTAGTGCATTCTAGAAGTAGTGATGATCCCTTGTGGACCATACGTTCCATTGGTCTTATCCTTCAGCCATTTCCCTATGATTCCCTGGGCATATTGGGTCATTACGCTGGCCATGTTTGGGTCCGAGGCATCGGTGACGATCTGAATAGAGGCGCTTCCGCGGATGAGTCCCTTCCCGAGTTCAGGGCCGATGACCACCACCATTTTGACCTGACCTGACCGAAAAACATCTTCGATCTGATCCAGGTGATCGAGATACAGGGGTTCGTGAAAGTAGTCTGAGACCGAGAACCGTTGGATCAACTCCACGCTCTGATCATTCCTGGAACGGTCGAGAACACCCATTCTAGCATGGTTGATCTCGGTATTGATGGCGTATCCAAACAGGATCACCTGGGCCACGGGCATTCCGAATAGAACGATCAGGGTCCTTTTATCCCTGAGAATATGAAGGAACTCTTTCTGAACAAGTGCGATGAAGGTTCGTATCATTCCTTTCGTTTTCCCTTTCGGGCGAGTTGATAAAAGACGTCGTCCACATTCTTGGCGTCATATTGTCGAACCAGTTCTGAAGGCGCCGCACAGGCCTCCATTACCCCATCCACCATAATGGAGATCCGATCGCAATATTCGGCCTCATCCATATAGTGTGTTGTCACAAAAACGGTGATTCCCCTTTCGGCCGCCTCATAGATCATTTCCCAGAATTGCCGCCTTGCCACAGGGTCCACACCGCTGGTGGGCTCATCGAGAAATACGATCCTTGGTTCATGGAGTATGGATACGGAGAAGGCCAGTTTCTGTTTCCAGCCAAGCGGCAGGCCTGAAACGAGCTTATCTGCTTCGTCCTTTAATCCCAAGCGTGCCAAGAGGGCATTGGCCTTATCTTTCAGATCCGCACCGGATAGTCCGTAGATCCCTCCGTAGAAATGAACATTCTCCCGGATCGTGAGGTCCTGGTAAAGGCTGAATCGTTGGCTCATGTATCCGATCACCTTTTTGATGGATTCAGCCTCTTCATAAATATCAAAACCGGCAATGGTTGCCTCGCCAGAGGTTGGAGTCAACAGACCACAAAGCATTTTGATGGCGGTGGTCTTTCCTGCCCCATTGGCGCCCAGAAATCCAAACACCTCCCCTTGAGCCACATCAAAGGTGATGTGGTCGGTGGCGGTAAAGTCCCCGAATTTCTTGGTCAGGCCCTGAGTGGAAATGACAGTATCATTCATCTTCCAAATTCATTAGCTGCATGAACCGGTCTTCGATGTTTGGACGGATCTTTTCCACTCTCAACGATTCGAAGCTTTGATCCAATTTATGCTTCCAGGAAGAAGTATCTTGACCTTTTGCCTGAAACACGTGGATGTTCTCTCCAAAGGGAAAAGCATGGTCCACGCCCTTGCTTTTGGTTAGTTCCTGGAGGATGCGATATTTTTCTTTGCCCCACACCCCGTAGAGTTCGCCTTCGAATCGATCGGTCACCTCAGAGGGTGTTCCTGATTCCAAAATCCTACCCTCCTGTAAAAGTGCCACACGGTCACACTGCTCTGCTTCATCCATATAGGGCGTCGAGACAAGGATGCTTAACCCTTGTTCTTTCAGATCGCCCAGCATTTTCCAGAATTCCCTTCTTGAGACCACATCCACTCCTGTGGTGGGTTCGTCTAGGACCAATACCTTGGGTCGGTGGATAAGTGCGCAACTGAGTGCCAGTTTCTGTTTCATACCCCCAGAAAGTGCGCCGGCCTTCCTTTTCTTGAAAGGCTCTATCTGCTGGTAGATATCCCGAATGAGGTCATAATTCTCTTTGATGGAGGTATTGAAAACGGTAGCAAAGAACCGTAGGTTCTCTTCGACACTTAGATCCTGATAAAGTGAAAAGGTCCCGGGCATATACCCCACATTTCGTCGAACATGTCGATAGTCCTTTACCACATCCACCCCATCAAATGTCACCTTGCCATGGTCAGGGAGGAGCAGGGTGGTGATGATCCTGAACGCTGTGCTTTTTCCGGCCCCATCGGGTCCAATGAGTCCAAAGATCTCTCCTTTTTTGGTGGAGAAACTCAATTCGTCCAAGGCACGGGTGGAGCCATAGGATTTTCCAAGTTCCTCTACGTTGACCATGATTTCACTCATCGGAGTCTCCTTTTAACCAAACTTCAGCTGGCATACCGATCTTCAGGGTTCCATCATTGGCCACCCGAACCTTGAATGCATAGACCAGGTTCACTCTCTCCTCTCGCGTCTGAATGGTCTTGGGCGTGAATTCAGCTTCTTCGGATATCCAACTTACATACCCAGGGTGTTCAACGATCTCACCTTCTGCACCATCAACCTTGACTTGGATGGATTGACCCACCTTGATGCTATGAAGTCTAGACTCGGGGATAAAGGCTCTAACATCCAATGTATCCAGATCGGCGATGCGATAAAGAGGCTTTCCGGGAGCAGCTATCTCATGAGCCTCAGCAAATTTGGTCAGGACCACTCCCTTTATGGGGTTGATCACCTGAGCATCGCGAATACTCTTTTCCACATTGTCCAATTTCGCCTCAAGGGCTTTGATCTGAGCTGTAATAGATGGGTTTTTGGATTCCACGGTTTGGATCTGCTGCTGGACCACCGCAATCTGCCCCTGGATATCATCCAATTGTTTTGGGGTAGCGGCATTGGATTCGAGCATATTGGAGATCCTTTTTTCTTCTCGTCGAAGATTTGAGAGTTGTTCCCGGTGAACCCGGATCTCGGCAAGGATATTTCCATATTGGCTCTCAATGGCCTTTTGATTTGCCAGAATTTCCAGTTTTTGAAGGTGGAGTTGGGTGGTGTCGATCAGTCCTACTGAATGGCCCGGTTCAAGAGATAGACCTTCATCCGCCGATAAGGCAAGGATCTCTCCATGGGTCATGGCAGAGATCGTCACAGTAGTGACCTCAAACTGGCCATAAGCGTCGGCTTTATCTCTGCCGTTATCGCAGGATGAAAGAATAAGCAAAAGGACAAAAGCTTGAAGGGGATGTGATATTTTCATTTTCCGGATAGGATTAAATATTCGATATAGGCCATGGTGGCTTCAAGGTCATGGATGGATGCATTGAGCCTGGCGGAGTGTTCCTTGTTCAGTTCTACCAGATATTCGGATGTGGTGATGACCCCATTCTCCAATTGTGCGGATTTACTCTCCGTTACTTCTTTTCGCAGTTTCACGATCTCCTGGTCCGATGAGCTTAATTCCGAAAGACGCTGATATTCCTCCCATTTTGCTGTTCGTTCATTTTCGAAACGGATCGTGGATCGTTCTTTTTCCATTTGAAGGACATAGGCCTGAAGAGCCAACTTTTCTCGTTGCTTTTTCACCTTGTTCCAATGAATGGGTTGCCAGGTTAGACCGATCCCTGCGTAGAGCATTGGGCTGAAACTTGGGTCGAAAAGGTTATAACCCGGAGTTCCGCCACCCACATTTCCGAAGAGAGAGAGTTTCGGCAGGTTCTGCGATTGGGTGATCTGTTGCTGCGCTTGTGTAATGGTGATCTGTTGATCGATCAATCGGATCTCGGGTCGATCCATGTTTTCTGTAGGCCTGTCAGCGAGATCGGGATGGATCAGTTCATATCCTTCCATCGATTCCTCACCGATCAGGTTCGCCAACTGATACTCCATTCGCTTCTTCAAAGAGTGGATGCCCTGTATCTCCTGTTCTGTTTGTAGGATCTCTGCTCTTATTTGGGACCTTTCGGCCGGGATCATGGCTCCCTGTGATACGGCCCCTTCGATTCGCTCGGATTGAACCTCAAGGGTGGTCTTTCTCAATTTTGTGATCTCCAATCGATCCCCAATCAATAAGAGGTTGAGGTAGATCTGGGTCACGGATTGACGGATGGATAATTTTTGGGTTTCCAGTTCGATCTTCATCCGATCCCCTTCGAGTTCACGTAGACGTTTGGTACGTGTATTTATCGATCCATCGTAGATGGTCTGATTGAATTGTAGAAGGATGCGGTGAAAGTCCAACGGAATCTCAGGAGGTTCAAAACCCGGGACGGAACCCGGAAAATTGATCTGTTCATTCTGGATGGTAGACTGGGCAGATAAGGTTAGGGTCGGGTACCATGCATTTTGAACGATCGCGCGGTCCACTTCCTTCATTCTCTCAATGGCGATCAGCTGATCCTCCATCCGGAGATGGCTCCAGGCCATAGCAACGGCTGAATCCAGAGGTAAAGGAACCTGAGCATTCCCGGAAATGGCAAAAAGCCCTAAAAGAATGATCCAAAAAGGTCTTTTCATGATCGAATACTCTTTATCAATAAGGTCTTTATGTGTTCACGGCGGTATTGCTTCATTCCTTCTCCATCCTGAATGGGGATCACTCTGGAGAACACCGGTTGCATGGCGAAGAAGAATGCGCACAGAGAAATGATGTCAAGCAGAAAATGAATCCCCTGACCGGGTTCTGGATTCCATCCATGGGTGAAAAGGTCCTCTTCGAGTTTTTTCGCGATCCTCATTATCGATTCGCGAAAGGGAATGTCCTTAAGCATTTCAGGATCTCTCGCCGATTCAAATAGAACAAAGGCCGGTAACCTTGGATTTTCACTCAAAAGCTTAAAGTATCGATCCACGATCTCACTGATCTTTTGCTCAAGGTCGATCTCATTGGCCAGAATGATCTCGACATCCTGGTATAGCAGATGGGCTTCCTGATGGAATACCTCCCTAAAGAGGTTCTTTTTGTTCTTGAAGTAATAATGGAGAAGCCCCTTATTCACCCCCGCAGTGTCCGCGATCTCACGCATATTCACGCCATCAACCCCCTTTTCTATGAAAAGCTTACGGGCGGCTTGGATGATCTTGTGTCGCGTATCTTCCTTCATTTAATTACCCATTTGGGTAAACAAAGGAAAACACTAATTCTCAATTGGAAAAGAAAATCCTCTGTTTTTTACCCAAAAGGGTAAATGTTCTTTTGTCTTTGCAGGCCCGGAGCTGATTTCGGTATTTTGAAGAAAACATTGGCAAATGAAGAATTGGTGGAAGTGGGGAATAGGTCTCCTTCTTGTAGCTTGTACAAGCGCTCAGATACAAGAATCCATAGGTGTGCTGAAGGGTTCGGTTCCATTGACCGAGCAGGAAGTGGCCAATGGATTGAAGCAAGCCCTTGAGAAAGGCGTTGATCTTGGGGTAACTGATCTTGGCGTTACGGATGGCTTTTGGGGCCAGCCAAAATTCAGGATTCCCTTTCCGCCGCAGGCAAGCAGGGTAGAGGAAAAGCTACGGGCCATTGGTATGGGAGCACAGGTGGATCGTTTTGTTGAGACTCTCAATCGGGGAGCTGAGAAAGCCGTAGCGGATGCAAGTCCCATTTTTATGAAAGCGATCGAAGAGATGACGATCCAGGACGCCTTTGATATACTACGAGGAGAGTCTGATGCAGCGACCCGATACCTTGAGAAGAAGACCCGTACTGATCTGATCGTTGCTTTTCGCCCAACTGTAGAGAGTGCTCTCCAAACCACTCAAGCCACTAAATATTATGGAGATCTGGTAGGTATTTACAATCGGATACCTTTAGTGCAACCTGTCGATCCCGATCTTGCAGGGTATGCTACGGAGAAGGCCGTGGACGGACTTTTCTTAAAGATCGAGGAGGAGGAATTGGCCATCAGAAGGGACCCGGCACAGAGAACCACCGACCTGTTAAAGAGAGTTTTTGGAAGTTTGAATGACAATCAATAAATCATGAAGATCATATCCTGGAATGTCAATGGTTTAAGGGCTTCGGTCAACAAAGGGTTGATAGAGAAGATAGGAAGTATGGATCCCGATATTCTTTGCCTGCAAGAGATCAAAGCTACCGGAGAACAAGTGCAGGAAGCACTTTCGGAACTCAATGGATATCACATATACACCAATAGCGCCGAGAGGAAGGGGTATAGCGGAACAGCCATTCTTTTAAAGGGTGAGCCACAAAGAATGATCCCGGACATGGGCATAGCTCATCACGATAAGGAAGGTCGGATCCTTACGGCGGACCTCGGAGAGTTTTATGTCGTCAATGCCTACGTTCCCAATTCGGGGGCCGAGCTCGCCCGATTGGATTACCGAAAGACCTGGGATCAAGATATGCTGAATTTTCTCAAGGGACTTGAAAAGGAAAAACCTGTGATTTACTGCGGTGATCTGAATGTTGCCCATAAAGAGATCGATATTGCCCGTCCCAAGGCCAATTACAATAAAACCGCGGGGTTTACCCAAACCGAGATCGACGGCATGGATGCCTACCTTTCTTCTGACCTTGTCGATACCTGGAGAGAACAGCATCCGGCTGAGGTGAAATACAGTTGGTGGAGCTTTCGAGGTCAGGCGCGAGCCAAGAATATCGGCTGGAGGATCGATTATGTTCTTGTGAGCCGTTCTCTTTTCTCAAGGGTGACCGATTCCTTCATTTGGAACGATGTCGAGGGTTCGGATCACTGCCCTGTGGGAATCTTATTGGAATAAAAGAAGGCCGGAAACTCCGGCCTTATCATGTCAATCAGGGTTGAGGATCAGGGGAAGACCGTCTCCTCCGCCTCCGATCAATATCAGTTTTGAATTTGGACTTTCGGAGAGTTTCAGGGTGGTCTCAATTCCTCGCATCCGAAGAAGATTCTCCGTCAACGAGCTGTTGATGATCTTGTTGGCAGTGGCTTCTCCTTCTGCAGCGATCTTCTTCCTCTCAGCTTCTGAACGTTCTTTGTCCAACCGGTATTGATATGCCAAAGCCTCTTGTTCCTGCTTCAATTTGTTTTCAATGGAATTCTTGATCTGTTCCGGAAGATTAATGCTTCGGATCAAAAGAGCCGACATATTGATGAAATTCTCCTCCAGGACCTCACCGGTCTCTGACTTAATTGTGGCCTCCACTTCTGCCCGCTTGGTCGAATAGATTTCCTCGGCCGTATACCGACCCATGACCTGCCTTACAGCGGATCGCACTTCGGGGATCACCAACTTTTGAGTATAGTTGGTATTGAATCTTTCATGAAGGTATCCAATCTGATCATAGAGGGGGAAGTAACGGACAGTGACATCCACGTTGATGTATAGTCCATTCTTGTCCAGAATGTCCATTTTTTCATCTGCGGTATTCTCAGATACATCATACACGTAAAGGATGTTCCAGGGAGCTTTGATCCCAAATCCGGGTTGGATGATGTTCTCCTTATCAAGTCCTCCACTGAAACGGCGGAACAATACCCCCCTTTCAGTTGCCTCAATGGTGTAGAAGATAGAATTGGAGAGGATCAATACCAATAGGAATATCCCAAAGGCCACGACCCCGATGATGGCTAATCGGCGATTTTGCATTACACGGTTGAATTATTGTGATTGATGATTTGCTTGTTTTTCGAGATGAACCTCCCTTGCCCAAAGAAAGGCTGGAAGGGCCAAAGAAACTCCAATGATCAGATTCATTAGGATGAACACCCATCGATTGGGGATGTTCAACCTCCGGCCTTCCACCAAAATGAACCCTATGACCGCAAAGGTCGAAATGATAACATCCCAGGCAAAGAAACCCGCCATGGGATTGGCAAAGGTTTCCAAAATGATCTGTTCCGGATGGAATCCATTCTGCATGATGAAGGTGTACAGTTGATTCAATGGGATCAAAGTGCCCAGGATGGCAATGATCAGGTAAGCGTTCTTTGCCTTCATCTTTTTTGTAGGAAGGTACGAAAAAGCGGCCGCCGAAAAGGTCAATTGGGGGTGGCGGCCGCTTGCGGGGGAGGGAATATTTAAGCGGCTTCCATCTTGGCGACCTCATTGATGTGAATGGCAGAGATCCGATAGGTGGCCTTGGCGACTTTGATACTTCTTTTATTTGGAACTCGGATACGGGCAAAGATCCTCAGTTCGACCTGCCGTTTTCCGAGATCGTAGAATCTACCTTCCATTTCGAGCCTATCTCCTTTTCCAGGAGAATCGAAAAGCTGCAGATTCACCTCTTGTTTTCTTTTCCGATAGTGTGGAGCAACCTCTTCGAGAAATTGAAGAGGGGGGATGCTGGACCGCTCCAATTCGTTGAGGAGGGTCCATAGTTGAAGTTTTCCATCCGGGGTGGTGTTCTCCGGAGTAATGGGGAGTTCGCGAGTGAATTTGCTGGCTCCTTTCTTTTTCAATTCGATGAATAGATTGTTCATGGTAATGGGGGTGTCAATGGTGGTAATGGTTCTGCTGGATCCTTGTACTGAAGCGTGCAATGCTTCGTATTCCACTTCGACATTCGAATTACCTGATGTTGTTTAAAGACTTTCATGGGTCGGTTCATTTAGAGTGATTAGAAAAAAAAAGTGCTTCCTTTTTACGGGAAGCACTTTGTGCGGTTGTTCATCAATGTTTATGATCTCAACATGTACTTCCCTTGAATTTCATCCAATTGTGGCGCTTGACACACATATGACGACGGCAAATGACCGATGAGGTCATGGCCTGATAAGAGTAAATATGATGTGTGCGCGTGTTCATGTGAGTCTCGTTCTGTACGAATGTAAAAACATTTTTTGAACGGTCCGCCTACATGGCGGATCTTTGGATCGAAATGAATTCCTCTGTCAGTTTCTGCGGATCTGGGTTGGGAACCCTCTTCAACCGCTCTTGGATCCAACCGATGACCCCCTTCTGGGTAGGATTCTGATACATCCAAACAGATACCTCAGAGACCATTTGAAGATATTTTGGTGGGAAAGCCCCGGTTTTGTAAGTCATATAAAACAGTACCGGAACCGCTTCGGCATGTCGTCCCATCCGAATGAGAACTTCGGCCTTATTGACCCGAACGGTTCGATTGGAGGGGGCAAACTCCAGGATTCGATCATAATAGGCGAGGGCTTCAGCGGGTTGATTCTGATACTTGTAGGTATTCCCCAGTTGGGTAAGGGAAGGGATATGCCAAGGGTGGATCTCCAACGCCTCTTCGAATCTTGATCTGGATGGAAGGATCTGTTTCTGGGCCAGGTCGCCCATTCCCTGGAAGTAGACCACGGGATTGGCAAAGTTATCCATGTTGAAGAAGGTCCGTTCGGAGGCTAGGGACTCCTGGATCATGGGCACAGCTTGTTGACGTGCATTGTATTCCAGCATCAATTTGGCATGCTTCTCCCCCGCGAATCTGTTTGAACTCACCCAAAGGTTGAAGGCACCGAAGATTATGGCCATTCCCGGAAGGATCCATGGACCTTTAAGGGAAGTGATGCCTCGATCACCTTTGGCCAAAACCCACCCGGCCACCAATAGGAAAAGGGCTGAGTGAAAAGGTCGCTCCATAGGGAATTCGCCCAGAGAATAGGCTGTGTAGGCGGCAAGGAAGAATCCCACAATGGGAAGGAATCTCATCGAAGGGTCTTTTGATTCACGACTCAAGCGAATGATCAGGTATCCGAGGTAAACGAAAAAGAGGAAGTAGGCAAGTCCTCCTAGGATCCCGAATTCGGAAAGGGTCCATAAAAAATCATTGTGTGGTCGTTGAAGGGTAACCGTTCCTTCATTCAGTTCCGAGTCCGAAGGGTCAAGTCCATATTTTGGAAAGTGGATCTTCCAGTTTCCGCCACCCACTCCTGTTATGGGCTCCTCTTTGAACATTTTCCAGGCCCGATCCCACATGGTGATCCGGTTGTCAATATTCTGGGCATCAAAGATCTTTTCTCTTACACTGTCCTGGCTGATCGAATAACCCGCCACGAAAAGACCGATCCCAAGGATCCCGATCGGCAAATACCAGGAAATTCGCGGGCGCGTGCCTTTTTGAAGGAACAGGATCAATGCCATTGTACCCACGCCCGTAAAGGTTCCCAACCAGGCTCCACGAGTGCGAAGGAAGAAGATCACTAATGTGGTGAGGATCATTCCCACAATGGAGAGCCATCGCCATGTGCCAGTCCTTTCCTCCAGGAAAACAGCAACCATGAAAGGTAGGGTAAGCATCAAGGCAGCAGAGAAGAAGTTCTTATGATTGAAAAGGGCAGATACCTGATATACATCTACCTTGCTCGAATTCAATACCCTTGCAATTTCAGGGAGACCAAATAGAATGGCTAATAATCCGGCAACCAATACTGCACGACTGAAAATACGCAGGTCGACCAGATCAAGGATGAAGGCTCTATAGCCGGTGATGAGAACCCCTGTCCAAAGTCCGATCCTGGCGATCACCGCCCAACTTTCCACTGAATTGATTGCCTGAGTATGACCGATCAAAGTGGAGATCAAAAAAATAAAGTAGATCCCTAAGCCGATGGGAAGGCGTTCTCCCCCTTTTCGGGGCATCCAAAGGTTCAGAAAAATGATGGCCGCAGCGAGGAAGATCTGCCGAGGGACCAGGACATTGTCAATGGTGGATTCTGTCCAAACCAGAGATAATATAATGATCATCAAGGAAATAGCCCATGAAGCAGATGAAATAACACTGGAGTTTTTTGCGTTCTTGGCTTTGGTCATCATTGAAAATTTGCCAATAAAAGTAAGGGATTTCCACCGCTCACAGCGTGGGTGATTCCTGACAGTTTTTCTCAGGTTGGAACATTACTTTTGTATTGGCAAAAAGGACCCCCAGGATGAGATTGGAGCAATTGAAGATTCGGCTCAAGTTTGACCGATGTGTCATTCTTGAAAGTGACGAGGTAGAGGATAAGAAGATCCTTATTACGTTTGAAGACCCGTCAAAGATCCAGGAATTTGAGAAGGTTTTCCTTGATGAGAGCCTTGTTCGATTGTGGATGGAGAGTTCGAATTCTCAGGAAGACTTCGATCCTGAAAAGCTTCGAAACTTTGAGGTACCCACCAATCGGTTTTGGAA
>JAJLJK010000206.1:0-1688 GCA_033844885.1 Bacteroidota bacterium
AATGATCACGGGAATCTTTGGACGAAGAAATTCCTTTTCAAAGGTTTTGCGGTCAATTCCTTTAATTCGTTGGATGGATTCCAATTCAAAGCTCATGGGCTCAAAGATTCAAACAAGTGGACAAAAGTAAGATTCAGGACGGAATGATGGAACAGGGCGGATCTTCCCTTTCGTGGAAGCGGGTACTGCGTTTGATACTTGGCCCCATTTTGGGTGGTTCCTTTTTGGTCTTTTTTCCTTCCCTTTCGGGTGATGTGATTCCAGCACGGATGGTGGGTATCGCCATTTGGATGTTGGTATGGTGGATCACGGAGTGCGTTCCTCTTGCAGTGACGGCATTATTGCCCATCATTTTGATCCCAGCTTCAGGGGTGGCTCCGATCGGGGAGGTAGGAGCGTCCTATGGGAATCCGTTGGTCTTCCTTTTTCTGGGAGGTTTTCTTCTGGCGCTCGGGATCGAGAAATGGCAGCTTCACCGTCGGATCGCAGTGAATATCATTTCCTGGACCGGAACCCGACCCTTTCGCATCCTTCTGGGGTTTGCAATTGCTACCGCTCTACTAAGCATGTGGATATCCAATACCGCGACAGCAGTGATGATGCTTCCGATCGCCACCAGTGTGGTGGCCCTGGTTGAATCCAAGGCAGGAGAACGTCCTAAATTTGCGATGACCCTTTTTCTCGTTCTGGCATGGGCGGCCAATATCGGTGGGATGATGACTTTGATCGGAACCCCGCCCAACCTGATCCTGGCGGGTTTTTCGGATGATAATGGTCTACAACCCATCACCTTTTCCATGTGGATGATGATCGGATTCCCCATTGGGTTGATGATCCTCGCCGGAACGATCGGGATCTTGGCCCTTCGGTCGGATTTTCATTTTCCGGTCAGGGAAGAGGATCTATCCAGGCTTTTTGAGATGGAGAAGGCCGATCTCGGTTCACTAAAAGGAGGTGAGAAAAGAGTTCTCTGGGTATTTGCTTTGACCGCATTGGCCTGGATCCTTCGCAAGCAGATCGTCGACCTGACCGGTTGGGAGGCATTGACGGATACGACCATTGCTTTGATCTCGGGGATTTCCCTGTTTATCATCCCATCGGGTCAGGATGGTCATGGAGTTCTTCAATGGAAGGATACGGAAAGACTTCCCTGGGGGATCCTGGTCCTGTTTGGAGGAGGATTGGCTCTGGCATTCGGTTTGGATCGTTCGGGGGTTTTAGATATTCTGGAAGAGTTTTTAAAGACCCTTCCCGGATTCACTCCCTTTGGATACATTCTGTTGGCAACAGCGATGGGCGTCTACCTTACCGAATTCCTTTCCAATATGGCCCTTACAGCAGCACTCCTTCCGGTGATCCTTGCCATTTCGACCGCCGTGGACATTGAATTCCTGGCCCTGGCCATTCCTCTCACCCTTGGATCGAGTTGCGCCTTCATGTTTCCAATGGCCACTCCTCCGAATGCCGTGGTATTCTCCAGTCAGAGACTGACGGTCGCCAAGATGGCCGGAGCGGGCTTTTGGGTGAATCTGTGGGCCACCGCAGGAATTTCTCTCGGAGTTTGGTTGCTTTATTCCAATGGCCTATTGTCGTAAGGGGCTGACCACCTTTCCAGGTTCAAGGAGTTTCGGAGGGACCGAATTTCGGATCACTTCTCCCAATCCCCTGATCAATCCGACCTTCACCTG
>JAJLJK010000207.1:0-11007 GCA_033844885.1 Bacteroidota bacterium
AGGAAGGAATTGTTTGAGATCTATCACACAAACATCCGCGAAAGCGGAACGCCTTACTCCATCATCCGTGGACTGGAAGAGGAGCGATTCTCAAATGCAATGAAAGTACTGAAGGATCTGGGTCATTCTCCGTCGTCGAGATCCTCATCGTAGAGAGGTTGTTCCAACGAGAAGCTGAACCCAATGAAGAGGAAAGGTTTATAGATACCCGATTCAAACTCGGAATTCGGGATGAGGTAGATATTTCGAGCTATGGCTTGAATGAGGATCCCGTCATAGACCTCGGTCTGGTATCCTACTTCCAATCCACCTCCGAACATGGCTTCCGGATATTTGTAACCGGGGTTTTTGCCGTCGTCCTGAAAATCATAACGCCAAATGCTGGCATTCAGAATCGGCCCCAGGAACCAATGGATATTCTCTTTCGGGAAGTAGCGCCCACCCAATGTGAAGTCGAACATGGATCGCTTTTCCTCGATCGGTGAGGTTCCGATGGTCTTAAAAGAAAACCCCGCACCGATAATTCCTTGCCATTTGTAGGACAGAGGAACGGAAACACTGAATTCCGGACCAAAGTAATTACGCCCTTCCCAACCGGTATGTTGAGTCACGAAAGCACCAATGTTCAATCGGGTCTCAGGTTGAGCGGTCAGGTTCGAGACGACCAGGATAAGGGCGATGAGGGTGAGGTAGCTTCGCATAAACATAGGATTGCAACGCAAAGAAAACCCTTTTCGTGTTTGCAGGCTTGGGTTTTGCCTATACCTTTGCAACAAATCTCCAGGGGTGCCCCGAGTGATCATAGGGGCTGAGATCATACCCGTTGAACCTGGGCAGGTAATGCTGCCAAGGGAGGCAACTTTTCTTTTGTTAATCACAAAGCGAGTAAATGCCCCTGTTATTCGTGATAAATGAATGTTTATCATGAAACGCATTCTTGCTGCTTTTTTTACCATTTCAACTATTCTGGCCCAGAGTCAGACCGATGTGAAGATATCAGTTCGGTCGTCAGATGGGAATGAACCCATCTCCTATGCCAGGGTACGAAACCTGACTACCGGACAGGTTCAGCTGACCGATGCATTAGGTGTCCTAACCTGGAAAGATCTTCAGGTCCCATACGAGTTGGTGGTCAGTAGTCTTGGTTTTCAATCGGATACACTTTCCGGTAATGAAACCACCGTTACAGTCACCCTATCTCCTTCCATCACTTCTCTACCCTCGGTAGAGGTACTTGCGCTTCGGGCGAATGATGAGACCCCGATGGCCTTTGTTGACCTTGAAAAGGAAGAGATCGAGAAGAGAAACAATGGTCAGGATATTCCGGTCATGCTGGATCAACTTCCCTCTGTGGTCACCACCTCGGATGCGGGGGCAGGTATCGGATACACCGGTCTTCGCATCAGGGGAAGTGATCAGGCCCGGATCAATGTGACGGTCAACGGGATCCCGATGAATGACGCGGAAAGCCATGGTGTATTCTGGGTCAATACTCCTGATCTCGCTAGTTCTCTTACTTCCATGCAGGTTCAACGTGGGGTAGGTACGTCGACCAATGGATCCGGGGCCTTTGGCGCATCGATCAATATGCAAACCACCGCTCTTACAGAGGAGGCTTACGGAAGCATTCACCTTGGGGCTGGTTCGTTCAATACCCAACGCTCGACCCTTGCCTTTGGGTCGGGTCTGATAAGTGATCACTGGGTTATGGAGGGTCGTGTCTCCAGGATCAAAAGTGATGGCTGGATCGATCGGGCAACCTCGGATCTGTCCAGTTACTACCTTTCATTGGGATATGTCGATCAAAAGAACACTCTGAAGTTGATCGCCTTTGGGGGTGGGGAGAAGACCTACCAAGCATGGTATGGAACAGACTCTTCGACCTATGCGATGGATCCCAGGTTCAATTATGCCGGTGCACTCTACGACACCAATTGGAATGTCGTGGATTATTATGATAACCAGACCGATAATTACAAGCAGGATCACTATCAATTGCACTGGAACCACAAGGTCAATGAGGCACTTGACCTGAATGTCTCAGGTCATTACACCTATGGTCGAGGGTATTATGAAGAATACCAACAGGGCCAATATCTTCCCGATTTCCTGATCGATCCTGTAGTGGTAGGAGGAACAACCATCGAATACTCTGACCTCGTGAGACGACTTTGGTTGGATAATGATTTCTATGGGGCCATAGCCAATCTAACCTACTCCTTTGACGGTGGACAATGGACCACAGGAGGGGGGTATCACCGATATGAAGGGGATCATTTTGGTCAGGTGATATGGGCGAGGTTCGCTTCTAATTCAGAGATTCGTCATAGATTCTATGACAATACATCCACAAAGGACGATTGGAACATATATTCCAAACTCCAATTTGGCTTCACTAAAACCCTGATCGGGTATGTGGACCTTCAGGTTCGAGGTGTCCGCTACAAGGGTTCAGGTTTAGAAGAAGGCAATACCCCTTTTTCCTTCTCGGATGATCTCTTCTTCTTCAATCCAAAAGCGGGAGTGACCTGGAAGATCTCGGCTGAACAGGAGGCATTTGGTAGCGTTGCCATCAGTAACCGGGAGCCTAACCGGAAGGATTACCTCAATGCGGCCCTTTCGGGGGACGATAGCCCCAAACCTGAGAATCTCACCGACCTGGAACTCGGATATCGGATCCAGGGAAAGGATTGGTCGCTTCAAGCCAATGGATTTTTGATGTACTATAACAACCAATTGGTATTGACCGGTGAGTTGGATGACGTGGGGTACCCACTTCGTGAGAATGTCGGAAAGAGTTACCGTTCGGGAGTTGAGGCTTCTGCCGTTTGGGAGCCGGTCAACTTCTTTAGATGGAGTGCCAACCTGACCTTTAGCCAAAACATCAACCTCGATTATACCTGGGAAACCTCACCCGGGGTCTTTCAATCGGAGAATACCTACATTCCCTATTCACCCGATTGGATCGCAGGCAACAACCTGACCTTTCGTCCCATTGATGGCCTTGAGGTCAGCCTTCTTTCCAAGTTTGTTGGAGAACAGTTCATGGAGAATACCAATCAACGATCCTTTATGCTTCCATCCTACCTGGTGCATGACCTTCGGATGAGCTATCGATTTGCTACGGGTTGGCTCCAAAAAGCCAGGGTTTACCTCCATGTGAATAACCTTCTTTCTGAAGAGTATGCTTCCAATGGATATGTCTATGGCTCAACGCTATATTTCTATCCACAAGCACCTATCAACCTCTTGGGAGGTATCCAGTTGGACCTGTAATGTAAAGAGAGATTCAAGGAGGATTCAAGCCGGGGAGACCCGGCTTTTTTTAATACCGGAAATACAGGAAAAGGGTCCTAAATTCAGGATTCAGGATTCAGGATTCAGAATTCAGAATTCAGAATTCGAAATTCAATATTCTTCATTCTACATTCCTCTCACTCCTCATTCTGACTCCTAAGTCAGGAAAGTTTCCCGGGATGGAAGGGATTTACATTTCGAACTCGTGAAGAGCGAGGAAGGGGATATGTGAGTGATAAGCGACCTTGGAAGTCACGCTGCGGTGAAAGAGACCTTCGATCAGGCCATATTTTCTGGCAAGGAGAGCCACCATCTGTGCATGATTATCCTTTGCAAAATGAAGGATCGTTCCTTGGATGTCCTCGCCTTTTAATTCGTGGATCTCATATTTTACATTGGCGAAGTGATGGTCGAATTTTTTGATTGCCTCTTCTTTTTGCCCTCTTTCGTGTTCTACCTCGATGTGAATGATGTCCAATTTCGAGGAGAATAGCTCAGCGATATATGCCAGACGGCTAAGCGCACGATCATTCTTTTTACTTAGGTAATCCGAAGCATAAACGATACGGTCGAATGGAACCACTTCTGCATCCTCAGGGATGGCCAGTACGGGTACATCCACCGAATGGAGTACTGAGGCCGTATTGCTGCCGATCAAAACCTCTTCGATCCCACTTGCGCCCTTGGTTCCCATGACCACCATAGAATCAGGGAAGCGCTTGACCAGGTCTTTAACAACGCGGATCGGGTTTCCCATCAAAGAGAAGCTATGGCAGCGAAGTCCCTTTGCCTGGGCCTTAGCCCGTACCTCATCCACTCCTTTCTCTGAAGTTTCCTTGAGGATCTCCAATAAGCTGGTGGTCATCACATTTTGTGAGTAGGGGAGGTCATACGCGTTGGCAATGATCATTTCAAGGTTTCCCTTTTGGGCGATCATGCATGCATATTCAAAGGCTTTTTCCGCGTTGGGTGAAAAGTCTGTGGGGAAGATGAGGCTTTTCATAGTTCTCTACGAATTACGTCTCAAATATAGCATACCGCAAAGGATGAGGAATGCTCTTTGATCAGATTTAATGACAGCTTTCAGTCTGTTCAATGGTCAGGGCACCTTCCGATGGGCTCAGATACTTGATATTCAGGCCAAAACCGCGAAGAATAAAGATCACGCCAAGCAGAACAACAAATACCGGGATGGCCTTTTGAAGTTTGATCCTGATCGTAGGTGAGATCAGATTGCCGGCCCACCCAATAGCAAACATCATTGAAAAGGTTCCCATTCCGAAGGCGGCCATAAAAAGCGCACCCTCCAAAGAGGTCCCGGTTCCCATCGCCCCAAAAAGCCCGACATAGACCAATCCACATGGAAGCAGACCATTCAATAGACCCGTGGTGAATAGTGCGAATATTCCCTTTCGACGAAGAAACATTCCCAACCAGGCCTTCACCTTTCCAACACCGCGGTTTATGGGGGCAAGGAAAGAGATGTGAACGCCAAGCCAGGGCATAAGAATACCCAGGATCAAAAGGACTCCAATGGCAATACTTAAGGGTTGTTGTAGCCCGGCAAGACTGAATCCACGTCCGATCAAACCAGCGGCAGCACCAAGAAGAGTGTAGGTCACCACCCGCCCTAGGTTGTAAAAGGTATTACCTGCGAGTAATCGGGTGGTGCGGGTTCGATCAAATGGGAGGGCCAGGGCAATCGGTCCACACATACCAACGCAGTGCAAACTGCCCAACAGACCTATTCCGAATCCTGTCCACCAAATGCTCATAAAAAGGTGTTCACTTCCCAGTAATAACTAATTTGATTGGTCATTCCTGAGATCTTCACCAACCATTTTCCAGGGATCACATTCCTTTCGATGACCATCAGTCGTTGGCCTCCCTCTAACTTGATCTCCTCTACAAAATCGAGGTTGGAGTTGTCAGGTTTGTAGAAATGGATCGAATAGGTACCCGCATCTCCTGAGATCTTTTCTGGTAGTTCGATCTCTATGGTGTCCTCTGCCTTTCGGCGGATCACGACCTCACCGGCCGCCTTTCCACGGGCGATCTCATCGATCCGATCCTGATAGACCAATTCCTGAGAATAATAATCCTCTGTGACCAGTTCCACTTTTTCAGATACCGAACGGTATACCACATATAGGATACCTGAGGCAAATAGTGTCAGGGCGATGACGATCCCGGTTCCCCAATTGAATTTCATAGTGTCATTTTTTTGTCCGCACACGCGGGCCATTGAAGGAGGTTCCGATCACATCTACTTCTTCTCCATTCGAAAGAACGCGCAATTGAATATTGGTATTGGATTGGGTGAGTGTTGAAGGATCCACTTTGACAAAGAAGGACCCTTGTGAAAGTCCGCCGATCTCGATGTGGTGATCGGGAGTTCCTACCATTTCAATACTTCCTTTTGGTTCCAGAAGCTCGATCTCAAAAACCTGATCTTCCGTGCTCTTATTGATGATCTTATAATTGTAGAGGTTGGAGATCGTTCCATCGGGTTGTTCCTGATACAACTGCCCCTGAGCGCGTAAAATGGTGGCTTCAACCGGAGGTCTTGAGTTCAAAAGGAATCCCATGACGATCACTAGAACACCAAGGACCGCCGAATAGGCTTTGGCGCGAGTGGTGTAGGTGTGTTTCTTTTCCTCCGCGATACTTTCTTCACTGGCATACCGGATCAATCCTTTCGGAAGATCCACTTTTTCCATCATGGCATCACAAGCATCGATACAGGCTGTACAGTTGATGCATTCCAATTGAGTGCCATTTCGAATGTCAATACCGGTTGGGCAGACATCGACACATTGATTACAGTCAATGCAATCCCCCTTTCCGGATTCACTTCGATTCTCGTTCTTCTTGAATCGACCTCGAGGTTCACCGCGCTTGTAATCATAAGCAATGACAACGGAATGGCGATCCAGGAGAACTCCCTGTAGGCGTCCATAAGGGCAAACGATGATACATACCTGTTCACGGAACCATGCAAAGATGAAGTAGAAGACCGTTGTGAATATGAGGATCCCTATGAAGTTACCTAGATGGGCCATAGGTCCGTCGGTGACAACGGCCAGCCACTCACCGGTTCCCACGAGGATCATCAGGAAATTGTTGGCGATGATGAAGCTGATCAGCCAGAAGATCCCATTCTTAAGTAGGCGTTTACGGATCTTTTCGGGATTGGTCCAGGGTAATTTTGAAAGGCGTATCTGTTGGCCGCGATCTCCGTCGATCCAGTATTCGATCTTGCGGAAAACATGTTCCATGAAAATGGTCTGAGGGCAAACCCACCCACAGAATAGGCGTCCAAATACCACGGTAAAGAGGATAATGAAGACCACTCCTGTGAGCATGGCAAGGACCAGAAGGTGAAAATCCTGAGGCCAGAAAACATTCCCGAAAATGACGAATTTCCGTTCCAGGACATTCAACATGAGGAAGGGTTGTCCATCTATCTGAAGCCAAGGGGTTACAAAGAAGAACACAAGGAGCCCCGCCGCAACGTAGCTCCTCATGTTGGTTAATTTACCCTTGGGTTTCTTTGGATAGATGTAGTTCCTTTTTCCTTCTTCACTGATCGTTGCGACATGATCGCGGAACGAATCCTTTTCAAGATCATCTACATCAGCCATCTCTAGCTAAGGTTAAGGGTTCTTACATTTCGACGGAGGCATCCCCCTCGGTGGAGGATACTTCCCCGGTGCCCTGATCCGCAGGAGCTTCATCAGCTGCAGCTTCACCGTCAGGTCGATACAACTCTCCCTGAGGTTCTTTGGCTACCGCTGGTGTGGTTCCCTGCAAGGTTAGGATGTAGCTGGCCACATCCTGCATTTGAGTTGGGCTCAGCTGATCCTGCCAGGGGATCATACCCTTGGCTGGGACACCGTATTTGATCGTTTTAAAAACATCCTGAATACTTCCACCATGGATCCAGTATTGATCGGTGAGGTTTGGACCCACAAGTCCACCTCCGTCCGCAGCATGGCAAGCCGCGCAATTCTGGGCAAAGATCTTGGATCCTTTCTCCAGACGTGCTGCATCCTCAATGGCGACAACGGAATTCTCATCCACCAGGTTAGAAGCACTGGCGAGATAAGCATCTACTTCTTCTTGAGCGGCAGCCATTTCTTGCTCATAGAGCATCTCCTGATCTGGGCCAATTCCCAAGAATTCATAGTAGAACATATAACCTATCGCCCAAAGGATGGTGAAATAGAAGCCATACAGCCACCAGGGTGGAAGGTTGTTGTCAAGTTCCTTGATCCCATCGTAATCATGATCGAGCATGACCTCGGCCTCCCGCTCAACCGGAACGGAGTCCGTAAGCTTCTGCATGATGGAATCTTCCTTCTGGGCTTGTTCGATCTCCTTTTCAGATTTTCCCTGCGCCTTCAAGGTGATCGCCTTGATGGTGTTCAGTGAGTTGCTTACAGCGATCAGAGCGAGGACCATAAATAGGATGGCCACACTCATGATCCATAGGGTTGGGTCATTGAGATATTCGCGGACCGATTCATGAAGATCGGCCTGTGCATATGCAGCCGGACCGCTCACAGTGGCCAGGCTTATCGTGATAAGGATGATTCTGTTTTTCATGGCAGTTCGGTTTTATCGCCTTCCAGTGGCAATTGGCTGACTTCATCGATGTATCTCTTGTCCTTCTTCATGACATATACAAAGAGCAGTACGAAAAAGGTGAAGAAGATCAGAAGGGAGATGATGGGGAAGATCTCCACTCCCCCTATACTCTCCATGTATTCTTTGGCAAATCGCATCATGGTCGTACACTATTATTTTTCGGCCACAATGGCGTCCTGATTACTCTTCTTGATATCCGTACCGAGTCGTTGCAGGTAGGCGATAAGAGCAACGATCTCTTCCTCAGCACCCACTTCGATGTTGGGGTCCTGATTCAATTCGGTCGCAATGTTTTGCGCCTGATCGGTCAGGTGTTTTTCCCAATTTGCAACGTATTCGTCACTATAAGGGACCCCCAATTTTTGCATGGCTTTGAGCTTGGCCTCGGTGTCACTGACATCAAGGGTTGCATCATTTCCATCCAAAGAGAACATATGACTGTAGCGAGGCATGATCGAACCGGGTGACATGGTCTTGGGGTCCAACATGTGGTTATAGTGCCAGCTATGTGGGTACTTACCACCAACCCTCAAGAGATCCGGACCGGTCCGTTTCGAACCCCACAGATGCGGGTGGTCATAGACGAACTCACCTGCTTTGGCATATTCGCCATATCGCGCGGTCTCGGAACGGAAGGGACGGATCATCTGGGAGTGACAGGCATTACAGCCTTCCCTGATGTAAAGGTCACGTCCTTCAAGTTCAAGAGCCGTGTAGGGTTTGACACTTTCGATGGTGGGAACATTTGATTTCACCATCAGGGTTGGGATGAGCTCGATCACACTACCCACAAGGATGGCCACGGCGGACCAAATGGTGAGTTGAATGGGATGACGCTCGATCCAACGATGCCAGTGCTCTTTCTCACCCTCGTGAACATCTCCTTTGATCGCAGGAGCCTGATCCATTTCCTTGTCAATGAGTTTTCCGGTACGAACGGTCTTGATCACATTGTAAACCAACAGGATCATTCCGATCAGATACAGGGTACCACCAAAGGCTCGTAGGATGTAGTAGGGGAACAACTGAGTTACTGTCTCGAGGAAGTTTCCGTACACCAGGGTTCCGTCTGGGTTGAATTGCTTCCACATCAGAGATTGGGTAAAACCTGAAACGTACATGGGAAGAGCCCAGAACAAAATTCCAAGGGTGCCTATCCAGAAGTGGGCATTGGCCAGTTTCTCTGAATATAGAGAGGTCTTATACATCTTGGGCATCAGATAGTAAATGATACCGAAGATGATGAAGCCGTTCCAGCCCAAAGTTCCAATATGCACGTGGGCAGGAATCCAATCGGTGAAGTGTGCAAGCGCATTCACGTTCTTGATGGATAGCATCGGGCCTTCGAAGGTGGACATACCATAAGCGGTAATGGCAACCACAAAGAATTTAAGGACTGCACTGTCGCGCACTCGATCCCAGGCACCTCGCAAAGTGAGCAGACCGTTGATCATACCACCCCATGAAGGAGCGATCAACATGACAGAGAAAACGGTTCCTAAGCTCTGGGCCCAATCAGGGAGTGATGAGTATAAAAGGTGGTGGGGTCCGGCCCAGATGTAGATGAAGATCAATGCCCAGAAGTGGACGATCGACAACCGGTAACTGTACACAGGACGATTTGCGGCCTTAGGAACAAAATAGTACATCAGTCCTAGGACCGGGGTGGTCAGGAAGAACGCCACCGCATTGTGTCCGTACCACCATTGAACCAGTGCATCCTGAACACCGGCAAAAATGGAGTATGATTTCAGACCACTGACGGGGAGTTCCAGGTTGTTGACGATATGCAGTACCGCAACCGTCACCCAGGTGGCAATGTAGAACCAAATGGCTACATAAAGGTGTTTCTCACGCCGACGGAGGATCGTCCAGATCATGTTGATCCCGAAGATCACCCAAACAAGGGTGATAAGGATGTCGATCGGCCATTCTAGCTCGGCGTATTCCTTGCTACTGGTAATTCCGAGTGGAAGAGAGATCGCTGCCAGGACGATGATAAGCTGCCATCCCCAGAAATGGATCTTGCTCAATAGGTTGCTGGCCATCGGCGTCTTCAAAAGACGGGGAAGGGAGTAATATACCCCGGCAAAGATGGCATTTCCCACAAAGGCAAAGATGGCTGCATTGGTGTGTAAGGCCCTTAGGCGACCAAAATTGAGCCACGAGGTATCGTAAAGGAATACCCATTTAGGCAGGAACTCGGGAGCAAACAATTGCACAGCAATGGTCACCCCGACGAGGAATGCGACGACACCGAAGACGATCGTTGCCATCAAGAAATTCCTCACGATCCTGTTGTCATAGTAGAAGGTCTGAAGTTCCATAGTTCAGGCGTGATGATTATTTGTTGTTGTTGTCGGATTTGGTTTCGTTGTCGGAGAGGATGCGGACGGAAGGGCTGTAGTCATCCTCGAATTGCCCGCTCTTGACGGACCAAAAGAAAGCCCCAAGAAAGACCAGAGCCACTAAAAGGCTGATCAGGATCAAGGCATAAATGATTTCCATAGGAAATTGGGTGGTTTTCGTGATTTCAAAACTACTTGGACGACCACCACAGAGTTAATGATAAACCTCAGGATAGGTTATGACATTTGTCAGACTTTGATTCCAATCGCCTTTGTAATGAGGGGTTCCAGAGTTTTGTAAACCATTCCATACATCCATCCCATTCATAGACAGAGGGAAGAGGAAAATATTCCCAGTTGCGCAGAATATGCTCAATGTCATACCAGATGTCATATTGATGTTTTAACATTGTCATAATATCCAACATCTCAACACTCCCGAATCATGTCGATCGAGAACGATATCAAGCAGTATAAATTCAGGAGCCCCCATCAAAAGGCCTTGATCAATCTCCTGTATACCCATGGTTGGTTGAGAGGACAGATGTCAGAGCATTTTCGTCGCTACGATATCACCATGCAGCAATACAATGTGCTTCGCATCCTCAACGGGCAATATCCCAATGGGATCACTACCTCTGATATCAGAAGCAGGATGTTGGATAAGATGTCGGATGCATCTCGTTTGGTAGATCGATTGGAACGGCTCGGC
>JAJLJK010000208.1:0-5941 GCA_033844885.1 Bacteroidota bacterium
CCTGTAAAACAGAAAGGGAAGCCCAAAAGGCTCCCCCCTGTCGTTCATAATGTTCAACGATGTCGAAAAGCCTCATTAGTTATTGGCCTTAACGATATCCTGTACGTCCAGCATACCGATCACTTTTCCACCTTCTGTCACTACAAGGCTGTCCACTTTCTTTTCAGCGAGAAGACCCTGTGCCGCGTAAAGAAGTTCATGACCCTCTATGGAGACGGGTTTATGACTGGCAAAATCAGCCATTTTCTTGTTGACTGCAGAAGGACCATCCTTTTCAATGGAACGGCGAAGATCGCCATCTGTGAAAATTCCGATGGGCTCGTTGGATCCATCCACGATGGTCACCGCTCCAAAGCCTCCGGTGGTCATCTTGACAAGAGCATCTGTAATGGTAGCATCACCGGTAACGGTAGGATTGTTATTGCTGATGACATCCTTTACACGAAGGGTCATCAGGTTGGTATGCTCAAAGAACTGGCGAGTACCGATCTCAGTGAAATGGTTCTCAGTCAATTGTTTCATGACCTTCCAGGGCACGGTAATGGTATGGACGCCGATATTGATCGCGTTGCGCACGTGCTCTACCGTACGGACGGAAGAGAACATGATCTTGGTGTCGTATCCGTAGTAATTCACGGCCTCCACACATTGTTCGACCAAGGCTAGGGCATCTGTACCCTGATCCTGCAAACGACCGACCAATGGACAAACATAGGTTGCACCGGCTTGCATGGCCATGTAGGCCTGTTGAAGGGTGTAAACCAAGTGAATATTCACCAGGAATCCTTCATCTACTAGCATTCGGCATGCCTTTACTCCCTCAAGTGAAATGGGGATCTTGTATACGGTCTTGGAACGATCCAGACCCAAGGCATCCTGGCGCTTAGCTTCAGCGACGATCTCCTCAGCGGTCTTCCCGAGTGCCTCGATCTGCAGGACCGGAACGATCTTGGCCAGTTCGAGGATGGTACCGTCGATATCCGTGATACCATGACGGTGCATAAAGGTCGGGGTGGTTGTGAGGCCGGTCAGAAAGCCGAGTTCGAAGGCTTCCTTGATCTCATTGATGTCGGCCGAATCGAGATATAATTCCATTGTGGTGGATTTTTTCGTTTTTGAATCTGCCCAAAAATAGGCTTTTATGCTTTGCGGTATTTACGCTCGATAGCGTGGATTTCCAACAAGGGTTTGAGGAAATCTTCCAGTTCGGTCATGTCAAGCTGACTGGCTGCATCGCAAAGGGCCTCACTTGGACATGGGTGGGTTTCGATGAAAAGTCCGTCCACACCGGCAGCCACTCCTGCCCTGCCCAGAACGGGAAGGTATTGACGCGCCCCACCTTTGGGGTCAGCGCTTGGAATACCATACTTACGGATCGCGTGCGTCACATCAAAGACAACGGGATAACCGGTCTGTCCCATCTCATAGATGGCTCTTGGATCGACCACCAGGTCGTTGTACCCAAAGGTATAACCACGCTCGGTCAGTATGATTCGCTCATTACCGGTACTCTCGACCTTCTGAACAGGCTTGATCATGTTCTCAGGAGCCAGGAACTGGCCATGCTTGAGATTGATGACGGCGCCGGTTTTCGCAGCTTCAGTAACAAGGGTCGTCTGCATACAAAGGTAGGCCGGGATCTGAAGGATATCGACAACTTCTGCAGCCGGCTTGGCCTGATCTGGATAGTGAATGTCGGTCAGCAAGGGAAAGCCAAACTGCTCCTTGACCTTTTCAAGGATCCTCAATCCTTCATCAAGTCCGGGCCCCATGTAGTAATTCACACTACTACGGTTGTCCTTCTGGAAGGATGACTTATAAATGATGGGGATCCGAAGTTTCTCGGAAACCTTCTTGAGGGTCTCGGCGGTCTTCATCATGGTGGTCTCCTCCTCGATCACACATGGACCGGAAATCAAAAAGAGGTCATCAGAACCACAGGCGATGTCGCCTACATTGACAATGTGTTTGGCCATTGTATCAGAAATTTGGCGCAAAGGTACGTACTTTCTATGGTCATTGGGTTATCGTGAAAGACGGGCCTCCATCAATTCGCGTACGAGCCGGAGGTCATCCTTTGTATCCACGGGAATACTCTCATGCGTGGTGACTCCGATACGGATCTTACGACCATTCTCGATCCAACGATTCTGCTCGAGACTTTCCAGTTTTTCCAGGCGGCTAGGTGGCATTTTACTGAAGTCCCGTAGGGCTTCCAGAGTATATGCATACAACCCAAGGTGTTTGTGGATCATCGTATGTTTCAACCAATGGATCTTGTGATGTCCGCGAACATGTGGGATCACCGAACGACTGAAATACAGAGCATTCATATTGAGGTCAAAGGTGACGAAAACTTCGCTGTCATTGAAGAGCTCCTCGACCGTGGACACGGGGATAACCAGGGTGGCAAATTCAGTTCCTGGCTCGTCAAAGCACTTGATGAGATCCTTTAGAGAAGCTGCCTCCAACATGGGTTCATCACCCTGAATGTTAATGGCTGCATCGAAATCTCTTCCCTCGAGTTGAACGATCTTCTCATAGGCCTCCAGACATCTGGATGTACCATTGTGGTGATCGGGTGAGGTCATGATGACCTTTCCCCCGAATTCCTTGACAGTTTCAGCTATCCGATGATCATCCGTGGCCACATACACATGCTCTAACGCTTTTGTGGCTTGCTCATAGACCCATTGGATCATGGGCTTTCCACAAATATCCACCAAAGGTTTCCCTTCCAATCGGGTGGATCCATAACGCGCCGGAATGATACCGAGGAATTCCATATCTGATCGTTTTTGCAAAGGTAGGGAACGGTTTCAGGATTCTGGAAATGGGGAATTGGGAATTGAGGATTCAAGGTTCTGGGTTCTGGGTTCTGCTTTTTTCATTCTACATCTTTCCTTCATCATTCATCACTTCTCACTTCCCTCCTCCTTCATCCCAAAACCTGAAATCCCTTACATTTGGATCATGAGGTATCTGGTGACGATCTTTTTGCTTTGCGGCCTAGCCATGAACGGTCAGGAAAGACTGGCTGTAATGAAATATAAGGGAGGTGGAGACTGGTATGCGAACCCCACTGCACTGAAAAATCTCAGTATCTTTTGTAACCAACGATTGGGAATGGATCTGGATCCTGAATATGCGACCGTTGAGCCGGGGGACCAGGATTTATTCAATTATCCATTTATTCATATGACTGGCCACGGAAATGTGGTCTTCTCTGAGGAGGAAGCAGAAAATCTACGGTCATGGCTGATTGCGGGGGGATTTCTCCATATCGATGACAATTACGGTATGGATGAATTCATTCGACCACAAATGAAACGGATCTTCCCCGAACTGGATTGGGTACCTCTTCCATCTGACCACCCGATCTTTCACCAATCTTTTGATTTCCCTCAGGGGCTTCCCAAGATCCATGAACATGATAAGAAGCCTCCGGTCGGCCTTGCCCTTATTTGGGAAGGGCGGGTGATCGTGTATTACACGGTAGAAACGGATCTGGGTGATGGATGGGAAGATCCGGAGGTTCACAATGATCCTCCCGAGAAAAGACTGGACGCCCTAAAGATGGGGGCCAATCTCATTCAATATGCATTAACCATCAACTGACACATGCAGCTTACTCCCCTTGTCCGATCCGTCCTGCAACTATTGGTTCTGGCTGCCCTTGCATGGTTGGCCTATACGGTCAGAAGCATCTTCATTTACGTGGGGATCGCAATGATCCTGACCTTCCTTGGCAAACCACTGGTGAACTTACTGGCTGGAAAGAATAGGGTCAAATGGAGAATGCCCATGTGGTTGGCCGCATTGATCACTTTGGTGGTCATGGTCAGCACTTTTGTCGGTCTTCAGGCGATCCTTTTGCCCCGATTCGTGAAAGAAATGACCATCCTTTCCAAGATCAATTTCAAAGAGTTGGGATCCACACTTCAGGAGGAGATCGAATCCGTCCAGCGATTCATTCAGGATCTGCCTTTCTCAGGTCGAGAGGCGATCAACCTCGAAGAGTCCGTTTTCTCCATCATCAATATGAATACGGTCACTAACACCTTTGAGGGACTCGCAGGTGGCCTTGGTAATCTGGCCATTGCAATTTTCAGTATTCTTTTCATCCTTTTCTTCCTGTTAAAGGAGGATAAGCTCAGCGAAAAACTGATCAAGGGATTGGTTCGGAATAAGAACCTTGAACATTGGCATCATATCATTCCCCGGGTCAAGAATACCCTTTCAAGGTATTTCATCGCCATCTCGATCCAGATCACGGTGATCTTTACCACAGTATTCATTGGACTGAATATCATTGGATTGGAAAATGTCGTGGTCATCGCCTTGTTTGCAGCTTTGATCAATGTGATCCCTTACCTCGGTCCAATATTTGGAATGGCCTTTGGGTTATTTCTCGGGATCGGTCAGGCCTATGCCCTTGGAACCTCCGAAAATCTTTTGGAGTTGGGTGGCCAGATCCTCATCGTCTTTGCCTGCGTTCAATTGATCGACAATTTCATCACCCAGCCAGTGGTGTTCAGCAACTCCATCAATGCTACCCCCCTTGAGATCTTTTTGGTCATTTCCATCGCTGGAACCCTTGGTGGCATTCCGGGAATGGTCGTGGCCGTACCGGCTTATTCGGTCATTCGGATATTTGCCGATGAATTCTATGGAGACAACCAATGGGTGAGATTCGTTCTGGGCCCCAAGAAATGAGTGATCCAATTTCCTTTCTAGACAATCTCAACAGCTTGAAAGATCCTGCTTTCGCGGATTTTCTTTCCGATCATTTTCACTCTGACCCCTCGGATCTGGCCTTAAGAAGGGTCTACCCTACTTTATGGATCCAACAACTGGAATCCCGTCAGAGATTGAGGCGAAAGTTCCCAGATTGGGCTGAGGATACCCGACTCATGATGCCAGGAAAGCTGAATATAGAACAAGCCAGTTCGCCAGAGACCGCCCAATTCAAAAGCCACTTATTTCATGGAGGATCGGGAGCGGATCTAACGGGTGGAATGGGAGTTGATAGCTTTTTTTTAAGTCCTTCCTTTCAGGAGTTCCATTACGTGGAGATGGAAACGGAACTTTTCGAAATCACCCAACACAACATGGCCATTCTGCGGGATAATGTCCAATGTCACGAAGGTGATGGATTGAAATTCTTGAAAAGCAGCGACCAGATCCTTGACCTCGTTTACCTGGATCCGCATCGAAGAAATGAGGGGAACAAGAAGGTCTTTTTATTTCGCGACTGTACTCCGAATGTTATCGAACACCTAGAGATCATCCGCCGAAAGGCGAAAAATGCCTTGATCAAGGCGTCTCCTGTGCTCGATATTCATCGAGGCGTAAGTGAATTGGGTGGTGCAACCCGGGTTTGGGTGGTTTCCGTTCAAGGTGAGGTCAAGGAATTGCTCTTTCATCTTGGAAATCAGGATCGTCCGGATCCTCCGGTCCATTGTGTAGAGATCCGGAAGGACGGGACGCAGGAATGGACCTGGGGTAAACCCTTTTCTGGAACTTCATCTTTGGCCGAAACGATCGGGGGATTTCTCTATGAACCCTATCCATCCATAATGAAAGGCGGAATGTGGGATCACCTCCTGGAAGTGGAGGGAATGAGAAAGATCCATCCACAGACCCACCTATTCATTCATTCGGAAAAGAAGAAAGGCCTTCCTGCCCAGGTTTATCGGATCCTTGAGACCTTCCCTTTTTCCAAAAAGGCAAGCCTGCCAAGAAAAGCGAACGTAAAGGTTCGAAATGCGAAGGTCAAGGCCAACGAGATCGAGAAAAGATGGAAGATCCAACCCGGAGGGGATGAATTCGTTTTTCTGGTCACCGACCATCTTGGAAAACAGATATTTATCCTCTCACGTCTTGAACCGATCGACAGCTAAGTCGTTACTGTATCAGAAAAGAACCCGCCCAAATCCTC
>JAJLJK010000209.1:0-5859 GCA_033844885.1 Bacteroidota bacterium
TCGAAGATCTCTTCTTGCTTGAATTGCATTTCGTAGAGCCGTGCGTAGTAGCCCTTCTTGTCCAGTAGCTCCTGGTGCTTTCCTTCCTCCACCACTTTACCGGATTCCATCACCAGGATCTTATCGGCCTTTTTAATGGTCGCCAATCGGTGAGCGATAATGATAGAGGTTCGCCCCCTGGTCAGGACATCCGTGGCTTTTTGGATCAGGTGTTCTGTATGAGAGTCAATACTTGAGGTAGCCTCATCCAGAATGAGAATGGGCGGGTTGGTCACATAGGCACGAAGGAACGCCAGTAATTGACGTTGTCCGGCACTGAGCATGCCTCCACGCTCCTTGACATTGTAATCATACTTACCAGGAAGTTGGTCGATGAACTCATCCACGCCGATCGCTTCTGCGGCCTTCTCGATCTCTTCTTGTGGAATGTCCTCACGTAGGGTGATATTATTCCGTATGGAATCGGAGAACAGGAACACATCCTGGAGAACCAGGGCGAAATGGCTTCTCAGGTCCTGAAGGTTCAATTCAGAAATATCCACTCCATCCAGGGTGATCTTCCCTCCATTGATCGGATAGAAACCCATAAGGAGGCTGATGATAGTCGACTTTCCGGCTCCGGTGGCACCAACAATGGCCAGGGTCTGGCCAGGCTCAACCGAAAAATCAACCCCTTTTAGTACCGGTTCATCCGGATTGTATCCAAAGCGAACATCCTCAAAGCATATCCTCCCCTTGACATTCTCAATGATTTTTTCTCCCTTGCGCTCAGGACTTTCCATGTCATCCACCAATTTAAGGACCCGCTCAGAGGAGACGATCCCCATTTGGAGTGTGTTGAACCGGTCTGCCAATTGTCGCAATGGGCGATACAGCATATTGATGAAAATGATAATGGCAGTGATATCCCCAATGGTGATCATTCGATCCTTTGGTTGGAGGGGAAGCCCCCACCAATCATAGAAGAATTGCTTGAAGGTCCAGGATTCAACATTCTGAACGGCGGCCACGCCTCCGTACCAAACGGCAAGGCCTATGGAGATAGCACTCAGTATCTCTATCAGGGGAAGGAAAATGGAAAAATACCAGATCGACCGGATATTGGCTTTACGGTGACGGTCGTTGATCTCCTCGAATTTTCTCATCTCCGCTTTTTCACGGTTGAAAAGCTGAACGATATTCATTCCGGAGATATGCTCCTGCACAAAGGCATTGAGGGCGGCTACCTGGTTCCGGACATCCGTGAAGGTCTTTTTGATGGCGATCTGAAACCATCGAGTAGCGAGGAACAAAATTGGGACCACGCTTAAGCTGATGAGAACCAATTTGACATCAAAGACCCAGAACATAGCGAAGACCATTACCACGATCCGTAGGAGGTCGCCGGTGATCACGAGGATCCCCTGCGAAAAGATCTCGGCGATCGTCTCGATATCCGAAACCGTCCTTGTCACCAGGGTTCCGATCGGGGTCTTATCGAAGAATTGAAGCTTAAAGGAGAGCAGGTGTCGAAATAATTTCTTCCGGATATCCCGAATGATATTCTGACCCAGATAATTCGCTGCGTAAATAAAGAAGAACTGAAACAGGGACTCGAGGATCAGTAGACCAAACAGGAGCAGAATGATCTGAAATAGTCCGTCCGCATCGCCTGGAATGACGTAATTATCGATCGCCCTTTGGATCAAAATGGGACGAAGGGTGGAAAGTATGGCCAAAATAATGGTCAGGACAAGAGCCACCCAAAAGATCACCTTATAAGGCCTTACAAATTGAAGAACCTTTCGAAAGACCTTGAGGTCAAATGCTTTTCCGGCGGACGATGACACTAGACAATTGATTTGATCACCCCTTCGGGGTATTCCACATCGACGAGAAACAGACCGTGGGCAGGCACACTCTGACCCGCCAGCTTACGATCTCCGGATCCCATCAGTTCCGAAATGTACGATATCGGCTGCTTCCCTGAACCTACTTCCAATAGGGATCCGACGATGGCTCTGACCATGTTCCTGAGAAAGCGATCCGCCTTAATGGTAAATCTAAACTGGCCCTCGATCACCTCCCAGGACGCTTCCTCTACCCTACAGAAATTGGTCTTGGTTTGCGTATGACTCTTACTGAAACAGGAAAAATCATGATGGCCCAACAGTGATCTGGCCGCCTTGTTCATATCCTCCAGATTCAAATTCACCTCTAAATGATAACTCCTATCTACCAAAAAGGGATCCTTTTGTGAATGGATGAAATAGTGATAGGTCCTGGAAATGGCCGAAAATCGGGCATGGGTCTCATCTTCCACTCTTCGCATCCATTCGATCGCAATGGATTCTGGAAGGAACCGGTTCAAACGGAAGACGATCTGATCTGTATCCAGTTCGGTGGAATGATCGAAATGGGCGAACATGCATGAAGCATGAACACCTGTGTCGGTACGACCGGCTCCAACGACGTGAATGTCATCCCCGACAAGGGCCGATAAACAACGATTCAACTCACCCTGAACCGTGATCTCTCCAGGTTGTACCTGCCATCCCGAAAAGGGGCCACCGTGATAAGATAGTCGAATCAAATACCGCAAGGAAGTCTGGATGAATTAAAAGAGTTCAAAGGTAGGGAACCCTTTTCGTTGTTGGAACATTCATTTTGAACCTATCTGCATTCGCCCAAAGTTTTTTCACCTTTGCGGGATGAAGAAGATCCTTCTGTTAAGTGATACCCATGGGCATCTGGATGAACGGATCCTTTCTCTATGCGAGACCGTGGACGAGGTTTGGCATGCAGGGGATATTGGTGACCTTTCGGTAACGGATAGAATCCAGAAGGTTCGACCTCTGAGAGCAGTATTTGGAAATATTGATGGAGCGGAAGCTCGCCGAGAGTTCCCCAGAGATCAGCAATTCGATATAGAAGGTCTAAAGGTCTTCATGACCCATATTGGAGGATATCCCGGGAGATATGCACCTGGCATACGAGAGCGTCTTTCAAAGGACCCACCTGGTCTTTTCATCTGCGGTCACAGTCATATTCTTAAGGTTATGCCAGACAAAGTCCTGAAGCTCCTACACATGAACCCGGGTGCAGCCGGAAGGTCAGGATTTCACAAGATTCGAACCATGTTGAGATTCAAGGTCAGTGAAGGAAGGGTCAACGACCTTGAGGTGATCGAGCTTGGCCCTCGTTAACGGATACGATCTGCCGAACGAATGAGTTGCTCGTCCTTGATCACTCCACGATTGGCAAGTACCAGTAGCACTATAACAAGGATAGGGATCCCGATACCGAGTCCAAATTGCTTATCGCCGGCTTCGAGTTGGAAGAATTCATAGATCATCAGACCAAAAAGCACAAAATTGATCAGGATGATCAATCGATTCAGGACCACCTGCAACTTCCGCTTCTTGAAATTGAACACATTGGCCAGTGCCATGCCTCCTCCCAGACCGAAGAGAAAGAGGTAAACCGGGTTGTCATAGGCCATGGTGTTCTGCCCTCCCGCCATCCAGATCGCAAGAACAAAGATCAGCCCTACAGAGGTGAGGCCGGCAAGGAGCATATATAGGGTTTGGATACGTTGGATCATGATCAATTGTATTTTCAGGGCAAAAGTCCTGAAATTTTTCAATGCCCAAAACGCCTGCATTTTAAAAAGTTTGTATACTTGCATGGACTATCTGTCACACCCCCTCTGTTTTTCCACTTAGGAAATCCACTTGAGAACATACTTTACATTCGACTTTCTCCACTAACTTCTATCGGGCGCAATAGCCCCTTTTGCAATACCCCTATTTATGTACGCTGAAGCAGATCTAAAAGCTTTGAAGCTACCCGACCTCAAGGAGATCGGAGTGAAACTTGATATTCCGAAGGCCAAATACATGCGGAAACCTGAATTGGTCGAAGCGATCATGAAAACGCAGAATGGTCAATCGGGTTCCGATCAAAAGGATTCACAAGGCGAGATCCCCTTTACAGGAGATCAAAAACAGAATTCAGATAGAGTTCCAAGAAGCCATGCTCCCAAAGGGGATCAGGACAAAGGACCTCATCGGGATAAAAATCCAAGAGAACACCGCCAAAGGACGCCGAATCCACCTGACACTCGTCAGGAAAGGCAACCGAATCACGGACATCCTCAAAACAATCCTCATCAGAATCCTCCTCATCACAAAAAGAAAGGGCCCAAGGACAAGGATTTCGAGTTCGATGGTATCATCATCAATGAAGGTGTATTGGAGATCATGCCCGATGGATATGGATTCCTTCGATCTTCGGATTACAACTATTTGAACTCGCCAGACGACATTTACGTCTCGCAAAGTCAGATCAAACTTTTTGGTCTAAAGACCGGTGATACGGTCCGTGGGCAGGTTCGTCCGCCAAAAGAAGGAGAAAAGTATTTCCCTCTTACCAAAGTGGATAGCATCAATGGTCGCCCACCTGATTTTGTTCGGGACAGGGTGGCTTTTGAACACCTCACACCCCTTTTCCCGGATGAGAAATTCTGCATCACCGAAAAGAGAGGCACTATCAGCACCCGGATCATCGACCTCTTCTCGCCTATTGGAAAGGGTCAAAGGGGATTGATCGTTGCTCAGCCAAAGACAGGAAAGACAACTCTTCTGAAGGAAGTGGCTAATGCAATAGCTGCGAATAATCCGGAAGCCTATATGATCATTCTTTTGATCGATGAGCGTCCGGAAGAGGTCACGGATATGGCCAGGAGTGTTCATGCCGAAGTGATCGCCTCAACCTTCGACGAACCCGCTGACCGTCACGTGAAGGTGGCCAATATCGTTCTTGAAAAAGCCAAGCGTATGGTGGAGTGCGGACATGATGTGGTGATCCTACTGGACTCCATTACTCGCCTCGCTCGCGCCTATAACACGGTTTCCCCTGCATCCGGAAAAGTGCTTTCTGGTGGAGTGGATGCCAATGCCCTCCATAAACCCAAGCGATTCTTTGGGGCAGCCCGGAACATCGAGAATGGTGGTTCGCTGACCATTTTGGCCACAGCCCTGATCGATACAGGCTCCAAAATGGACGAAGTGATCTTCGAGGAATTCAAGGGAACGGGGAACATGGAAATGCAACTTGACCGAAAGATCGCCAACCGCAGGATCTGGCCAGCCATTGACCTTATGGCCTCTGGAACCCGACGCGAAGACCTTCTTTTGGACAAAGAGGTTCTCAATCGGATGTGGATCCTTCGTCGTCACCTCGCCGATATGAATCCCGTCGAAGCCATGGAGTTCCTCCACGATCGAATGAACAAGACCCGGAACAACGAAGAGTTTCTGATCTCAATGAATGGATAAAAAAATACCCCGCAAATGCGGGGTATTTTTTTTTTACTTCTCCAACTTTAAGGACTTGAAAGAACACAATCTTTGATCCAGATCTCGAACTTCTTGATCCAGCTGGTGAACGGATTGAATGAGAAAATCAATCGTTTTCCGATCCTCATCTTTCATGTTAGGACATCCTGCCAACAGATCACCCAAGGCAAGAATGTTGGCCAAAGGTCGCCGGACCTTGTGAGAGGTATGGAAAACTGCATCCATCAATATCCGCTCACGTTCTTCAAGGACCCTGTTCAAAGATTTCAATTCGCGGTTGTGCCTGATCAATTGGGATTCATATTCTTTTTCCGGGGTGATATCACATGAGGTTCCGATCACCCGAATGACCTCACCGTCTTCATTTCTCTCCACACTACTATGACTCCTGATCCACTTGATATTCCCATTTGGATCAATGATCCGAAACTCCTCCATTTGATCACCCGGGCGTTGGGGATCGGTCATCAAAGCGGATAATCCCTCCAAAATCCGATCCTTATCCTCTGGATGGAGAACT
>JAJLJK010000210.1:0-3204 GCA_033844885.1 Bacteroidota bacterium
TGCAAACCTCACCGATCCCATGCCGATCATGGGAAGCGACCTGAACGGTTGGACCAATTTTTGGAAATGTGAGACCGGGATCTACTTTGCCCCTTCCGGGGATCCCAGGGCTGGAAAGCTGATCTTCCGTCGTTCCGATGAAAATCAGCCTTATGAGATCGCCAGCAATTCGAATTCCTGGTCTTCAAAGAAGTGGTACCATATTGCAGTCGTGATCCATCCTTCGGAGGGGATGCGAATGTATGTGGATGGGGTTCAACAGTCGGATACCGATCCCACCACTTTTAGAGCCTTTCGTCCTGCCGAGGGACCGGGTGGCCCCTTGCTTCTTGGGGCATGGTCCTCAGCCGATCCATATCAGCTTTCAGGAACCATCGAAGAACTCCGGTTTTGGTCATCTGCGCGAAGCGAATCGGATATTCGGGATTTCATGTGCAAACAGGTTCCTTCGAATTATCCTCAATTCGGTCAGCTCAATCATTATTTTCAATTCGATTCCGGCCTTTTTACGAGCTTTCCATCCACGGGCTCAAACACTTCCTCCAAACCCGCTCAAGGTTTTTCGGCCTCAGATATTGTGGATTCCGATGCTCCTCTTGGAGAAGCATCCACCTGGACGTATCCCAGTGATTGGAATGGAAAGACCCTCAGTCTGACCAAGACCCACACTGTGACTGTCCACAATGTGACTGGCGATCCTTCCGGGGTTCACATTTATTTTCTCAATGATCCCCAGAGATCACCGATACCCACCGTGAACTACAATGGACAATTCGGCGTATGGGGAACCGATACCACAACGGGGTATGACATCGACCTGGATCAGGCGGCCACACAAAAGGTCTGTGACAGTTGTGCCTTTTATTTTCACAGGGACTCCCCGCTGGATGTTTGGAAGGAATCCACAGATAAGACCACTACCTGCAGTTTTCCGATCCTGGGGGAAAGCAAGAATCTCCATGGGTGGAGAGAAGAATATCTCATTCGGGATACGCTCGAGATCATATCTGGATTGCGCGACACCATCAATGTATGTCAGGGTCAATCCATCAGTATCAACGCGGCTTATTATCAGGGCGCCCAATATCTTTGGGATGACGGAACGACCTCGAATGTTCGTCGAGTATCCCAACCCGGAAACGTTTGGGTTCGGATCAGGAATAAAGGATGTTATGTGATCGATACGGCCTACGTGGCCATCAATCCGATCCCTCGATTCACTTTAGGCCCTGACACGACCATATGTGGAGGGGACACGGTGGTTTTGAGAGCCCCTATCGACTCTGTCACCTACTTGTGGAGTACCGGCGATACCAAACGCCAGATCCGTGTCACCAAATCCGGAACGTATCAACTTACTGTCAATCGCAAAGGGTGTACCTGGACCGATGAGATCAACCTGGAGATCATTCCAAAACTCCCTTCCACGCTGGGTCCGGATTCATTGCTTTGCCTTGGACAAACCTGGTCCTTTACCATTCCCTATGGTGTGGCAGACTCGATCCTTTGGAGTAACGGCAGCACGGGAAGGTCGCTGAGGGTCTTCAACGAACCTGGCACTTATTGGGTATATGCAGAGAATAAATGTTATGTCCTTCGGGATACGGTTCGCCTCGATTTTTATGAATGCAATTGTGACACTCGTATCGCCAATAGCTTCTCTCCCAATAATGATGGACTCAATGATGTGTTCAAACCGGTGAACAATTGCTATTTCGAGGAGTATGAATTGATCGTGTGGGATCGGTGGGGAAGCGAGGTCTTTCACAGCCATGACATCGATAATGGTTGGGATGGAACCCTTGATGGCAAACCCCTTCCGATCGATACCTATCTCTACATGGTACGATGGAAGAAATACAGTTGGTTGCGATCCTCCGTCTTCGATTACGGTAAGGTGAACCTCATTCGATAGTAAAAAGGGTCGTTTCCTTGGATTTCATTCGTCCCCTTTGGACTCCTGTGGCTATATTTGCGACCTCAGAAAAACCATCATCATGCGTGAGATCCAATTCCGCGAAGCTGTGGCCGAGGCCATGAGCGAGGAAATGCGCCGCGACGACAAGATCTTCCTCCTTGGAGAGGAGGTCGCCGAATACAATGGAGCCTATAAGGCATCGAAGGGAATGTTGGATGAATTCGGCCCCAAGAGGGTCATCGACACTCCCATTGCCGAATTGGGTTTTGCGGGGATCGCCATCGGAGCAGCCATGAATGGCCTTCGACCGATTGTCGAGTTCATGACCTTCAATTTCTCGATGGTAGCCATCGACCAGATCATCAACAATGCCGCCAAGATCCGTCAGATGTCCGGGGGGCAATTCAATATTCCGATCGTTTTTCGCGGTCCGACCGCCTCGGCAGGTCAGCTGGCCGCTACCCACTCTCAGGCCTTTGAGAGCTGGTATGCCAATTGTCCTGGCCTGAAAGTGATCGTCCCATCGAATCCTTATGATGCAAAAGGGTTGCTTAAATCAGCGATCCGCGATGATGATCCAGTTCTGGTCATGGAGTCCGAGCAGATGTATGGTGACAAAGGTGAAGTACCCGAAGAGGAATACACCATCCCTATTGGAAAGGCGGATATCAAGCGCGATGGTTCTGATGTGACCATTGTATCCTTCGGCAAAATGATGAAGATCGCTTTGAAAGCAGCGGAGGAACTCGAGGGAGAAGGCATCTCTGCAGAGGTGATCGACCTGATGACTGTCCGTCCGATCGATTATGATACGATCGTCACATCCATCAAAAAGACCAACCGACTTGTGGTTCTAGAAGAAGCGTGGCCGCTGGGATCCATTGCCACTGAACTCACCTACCATGTTCAGCGTCATGCATTCGACTTCATGGATGCTCCGGTTCGACGGATCACCACACAGGATACTCCGGCTCCTTACAGCCTTCCCTTGCTTGAAGAGTGGCTTCCCAGTGTCGAAAAAGTGGTCAAAGCTGCCAAAGACGTCCTATATCTGTAACTAGATCAGGCTAAAAGGGAACAGAAACTCCTTATGTGATATATTTGGCCCCGATTTCCCGGAAACGGGGTCTTTTTTTTGAAACAACCGATAACAATAGAATCGAATTCATGGAAAATCTGATCTACCTGCTTCCACTTTTCGGAGTAGTTGCCCTGCTTTACATGGCCTACCTCGGATCATGGGTGAACAAGCAAGATGCCGGCGAGGAAAAAATGAAGAAGCTGGC
>JAJLJK010000211.1:0-5256 GCA_033844885.1 Bacteroidota bacterium
TCGTCTGAGGGGAGATGGAACATGGCATCGGTCAGGATGGCTTCGCAGATGCTTCGAAGGCCACGAGCCCCCAGTTTGAATTCCACCGCTTTTTCGACGATGTAATCCAGTGCATCATCCGTAATGGAAAGGTCGATCCCATCCATTTCGAAAAGCTGACGATACTGCTTGGTAAGTGCATTCTTGGGTTGGGTCAGGATCTGTCTCAATGCGTCAGCATCCAATGGATCCAAATGAGTGACCACGGGCATACGTCCGATGAGTTCAGGAATGAGACCAAAGCTCTTCAGATCCTGGGGAGCCAGGTACTGAAGGAAATTCTCGGTGTCGATCTTTTCCCTCTCTTTACTTCCGCTGAAACCAACTGTTGAGGTGTTCAACCTGCGGGCGATATACTTTTCGATCCCATCAAAGGCCCCTCCGGCAACAAACAGGATATTCCTTGTGTCGATAGAGATGAATTTTTGATCGGGATGTTTTCTGCCCCCTTGAGGCGGAACGTTCACGGTGGTTCCCTCGAGTAGTTTCAGCAAAGCCTGTTGAACCCCTTCGCCGGACACATCCCGCGTAATGGAGGGGTTGTCACTCTTTCTGGCGATCTTATCGATCTCATCCACGAAGACGATACCGCGTTCAGCCGCCTTCACATCGTAATTGGCCGCCTGCAAAAGTCGACTCAAGATACTCTCAACATCCTCGCCGACATAACCGGCCTCAGTGAGGACGGTGGCATCAACGATCGTGAAGGGCACATTCAGCATCCGTGCAATGGTCCGTGCAAGCAGAGTCTTTCCCGTTCCGGTCTGTCCAACAAGAATGATGTTCGATTTTTCGATCTCCACATCCTCGCCTCCGCGATACATCAGACGTTTGTAGTGATTGTAGACGGCAACCGAGAGAACCTTCTTCGCCTCGTCCTGACCGATCACGTAATCATCAAGGAACTCCTTGATCTCACGGGGTTTGACGAGTTTCAGGTTTTGGGAGAGTTCCTTTTTCTCGTTGACGTCCAGTTCTTCGGAAACGATGCCATATGCCTGCATGATACAACGATCACAGATGTGTCCGTTGACCCCGGCAATAAGGACATTGGTCTCTTTCTTTTCCCGTCCGCAGAACGAACAGGTAAGGTTTTCCTTTTTCTCCTTCATACATCAAGTTTACGAAAAAGCCGCCTTGTGGTTGGGCGGCTCTTCGTTATCAGGCTTTCTTCTTGGTTTCCAGGACCTCATCGACCATCCCGTACTCCTTAGCTTCGTGAGAGGACATCCAATGGTCGCGATCGCTATCGGCCTCGACCTTATCAAAAGGTTGTCCTGAGTGGGTGGAAATGATGTCATACAGCTCCTTTTTGAGCTTGAGGACCTCCTTCAGGGTGATCTCCATATCGGAAACCTGGCCCTGGGCGCCTCCCATGGGTTGGTGGATCATCACCCGGCTATGCTTGAGAGCAGAGCGTTTGCCCTTGGTTCCCGCACATAGGAGAACAGCCCCCATACTGGCCGCCATTCCGGTACAGATCGTAGCAACATCAGGGGCAACCATCTGCATGGTATCGTAGATCCCCAATCCCGCGTAGACGGAACCGCCCGGAGAGTTCATGTAGATCTGAATATCCTTCTTGCTATCGGTACTCTCGAGGAACAACAACTGGGCTTGCACGATATTGGCGACCTGATCGTTGATCCCGGTACCGAGGAAAATGATGCGATCCATCATCAAACGGGAGAAAACATCCATCTGGGCGACATTCAACTGACGCTCCTCGATGATGTAGGGGGTCAGGGAGTTCTCCACATACTGATCGACGTAGAGACTTTGTATCCCCTGGCCTTTTACGGCGTATTTTTTGAATTCTTTTCCGAAGTCCATAATTGTGATTTTGCTTTTTTTGGAACCGAAGGCTTAGGCGTTTTGTTCGGATACCAATTTAGCAAAATCATCATAGGAGACTTCCTTTTCCTCCACCTTGAAGGTGTTGAGGTAGAACTCCTTCATCTTCTCACTGTATAAGCGGTCATTGATGCGCTCTGCCTCTTCCTGATTCTGAAGGACATTCTTGGCAATATTCTCCATTTCGGCATCTTCCACCTGCTGTCCGTATTGGGCCATTTGCGCTGCAACAAGTCCTTTGGTGTAATTCACCAATTCCTCCTGGCTCACCTTGATCTCATTGTCTCGAATGATCTTGTTCTCAATCAACTGCCAGCGAAGGCCTTTTTCCATTCTGGGATATTCCTCTTCGGCCTGCTCTGAACTTAATGGTTCCTCTCCAGCGGTTTGGATCCACTTCTTTAGGAATTCAGCTGGTAGATCAAAGCTGGTCTTATCAAGGAGGTATTCGCTCACCTCATTCATAAAGAATTGGTCGGTATCGCGTTTGTACATCTTTTCGATATCATCCTTAACGCGGGCCTTGAATTCTTCTTCTGAACTCACTTCGCCGGGACCGAAGACCTTGTCAAAGAGCTCCTGATTCAGTTCGGCAGCCTCGATACGACTAACACTCTCGAGGGTGAACCGGAACTGGGCATTCATTTCTTCGAAATTCGAGTCGGTAACACCGATCAGACTCGCGGTATTGTAATCCTTATTGAAATCCTTCTTCAGGTCGAGGTCCATGCTTTCGCCGGGCTTGAGAGCTAGAAGGGCCTTTTTGGCCTTTGCGGTCTTAAGAACGGAACCCATGAATTGGTTCTTCTTTTCGATGCCGTCTTCCTTTACCTCACCATCTTCGAGTTCGACAAAGGTTCCGGAGAACATATCGGTCTCGACCGGCTCCTCGGGTTGAGTGAGCTTACCATACCTTTTGGCGATATCATCGACATAGCGATCGACGGTCTCCTTGTCGGCAACGATCTTGTAATAGTTGACCTTGTTGCGACCGCTGATCTTCAATTCGAAATCAGGGCTCAGTCCCAATTCGAATTCAAAGGTCATTTCACCGGGTTGATCCCAGTTGATATCAGTCTGTGGAACGGGAAGGGGATTCCCGAGAATATCCACCTTGTTATCACGCAGGTAGTCAGATACCGCATGCTGAAGCAGGTGGTTCACCTCATCGATCATGACAGACTTTCCATATTGCTTACGGACCAGACCCGCAGGGACCTTACCCTTGCGAAATCCAGGAATATTGGCTTGTTTGCGATAGTTCTCGAGGGTCTTATCAACCTTCTCCTGGTAGTCACCGGGCTCGATGGTCACGGCAAGTACAGCATTCAGTTCGTCCTGATTCTTGAGAGAAATGTTCATGAATGGTTGTTTTCGTTTATCCTTCCATATTGATTCTCAGCCAAAAGAGGGCTCAGAAAAGGGTTGCAAAAGTAAAAAGATTACGTTAATTAGTGGTGCATTTTCAACCTATTTTACACCTCTCTCAATGTCCAAACGAACTACCCAAACTGGTGCGGGTCTTTGCAGTCTGCTGCTCCTCCTGTTCATGGCACCTTTTCAATCATTCTCTCAACCCAGCCTTTCGGCTGATTTTGATGCGGGATATCTCTTTTTCATGGGCGATGTCACTGGCAAGGAAAAGCCAGCTGACCGACCGAATATCGCGCTGACCCCTGCGATAAATTGGGAATTCTATGAATCCTTTTCCCTTCAAGGTCGATTGACCTATGCCTTGGTAAGTGGGAGAAACGATGTGATGTTCTACGAGGGAACCATTTTTGAACCCTCGGTTATGCTAGGATGGAACCTCCTTCCCCTTTTTGGCTACGAAGGCAACGGTCGACTGAAGCTTGAGGCTGGGGCTGGATGGCTCTATTTCTTCAGCACAAAGTATAGGATGCCTTCCGGCGAATATGCAGTTCGCGTTCCAGTTGACGGAGGCTATAATTCGCATACGGCCCTCGGAATGGTCGGATTGACGGGGACCATCCCTATCACAGAAAAGCTAGGGCTCAATATCGGATACATCCAGCGATATAATTTTGACAATGGGTGGATCGACGTTTACAACCCCGATGACAATGGAGATCATTATGGGATCGCCACCTTGGGATTGAATTTCAATCTTCGGAGTGATGTCCACAAGGATGAGACCAAGGTCAAGACGGCAACCTATCAAGCGCTGCTGAAAGAAAAAGCCGAGCTAGAATCGGCCAATGACTCCCTCAAAAATGTGGCTACTGCCAATAAGGATACCTATCAGGCTCAGATCGTCGCACAGGAAAAGATGATCGACGCCCAACGGGATACCATTTCGGATCTCACTGAACGGATAGATAGCGTCTCCAGAAAAATCCGTGTAGTTCGGGGACCTGGGAAAAAGGGTGCTCCAACCGCCGAACGGAAGGATATGGGGCCCGCACAATGGAGGGTAGTGATCGGTAGCTTCAAGAGCTACAACAATGCTCAGAACTATGTCAAACAGGTGTTGAAGGATCGTCCGGGGATCGAGATCGTTCATTACGAGGACCTCAACCTTTACCGGGTGGTCTATGCCAGTTTCGATCAGCTCCCTGCTGCCAAGAAGGCTCTTCTGAACGCAAGACAGATCAATCCTGAGGCGTGGATCGTGAAATTCTAATACGTTAGGACCATGGAAAACAGGCCCATTGACACCTTTCTCAGGATCACTCTTATCGCCATCCTATTGGTTTGGTGTTTTCTGATCGCCCGACCCTTTCTGGTGATCATTATGTGGGCATTGATCATTTCCGTGGCTTTACAACCATTATTTGACCGGATCAGTAAACGTCTAAAGGGAAAGAAATTGTTAGCCTCCGTCCTTTTGGTTGGGGTCATCCTTATGGGGATCATTCTTCCGGTGGCGATAGTTTCTACATCCATCACCCGATCTGCCAAGGCGGTGATCCAGGACGCAAAAGAAGGTTCTCTGGCGATAACTCCTCCCTCAGAAAAAGTGAAGGAATGGCCGGTAGTTGGAAAAAGGGTCTTTGATACCTGGTCTGAGCTATCCACCAATTTGGACACCTATCTTCAGGATCACCTTCCTGACGCAAGAGGTCTCATCCTGAAGATCTTCGGATTCATTGGCGACATGCTCATGGCTCTTGGGATCACTGTCATGAGTTTGCTGATAGCAGGATACATGATGACCCGGGCAGATTCGGCCAGGATCACCTCAGACAGGATCTCGAAACTGATCATTGGTGAAAAGGGACCTGAGTTCATTGATATCGCTCGGGACACGATCCGAAGTGTGGTCAAGGGGATCCTTTTGGTTTCCCTGATACAGGCCATTCTCGCTTACGCGGGATTTGCCATTGCCGGGATACCCGCAGC
>JAJLJK010000212.1:0-5370 GCA_033844885.1 Bacteroidota bacterium
AATGTGGGCGCGACCACCCCAACATGGACCCCTTCGAATAGTGGCCTGGCCAATGTTCGCGTAGACATGCTTCAGATTCGGGATTCGGATGACATGGTGATCGCAGCCACGCATGGTCGAGGTATCTTCAGCAGTATGGGGTTTGCCCAGCAAGTGGCACCAACGGCCAATTTTGGAGCCACTGATATTTTTCCTTGCACAGGACAAACCGTCACCCTTTCTGATTCAAGTCTTGGAAGTCCAACTTCTTATTCCTGGACCATCACTCCTGGAACTTTTTCGTATGTGAATGGCACCAGTTCCAGTTCACAGAATCCGCAAGTGCAATTCAACTCGGTAGGGGTTTATACGGTCTCTATGACCGCTACGAATGCACAGGGAACGGATACAAAGACCCGGACGCAATTCATAAAAGCAGGGGGTGCCAGCCTTCCCTTCACGGAAGATTTCGAGGGATCAGCCGAAGGATGGATGGTCGATAATCCAGATAATGCCACTACATGGGCACTCTACACGATCGCGGGAAATTCACCAGGATCTCAAGCGGTAGGAGTGAACAACTATAGCTACAATGGGTCCGGGCAGCGAGATGGGTTGATCTCACCCGCATTGAATCTCAGTGGTTATTCTACAGTAACCCTGAACTTTGAATATGCTTATCGCCGATACAGTAGTTCATACCAGGATAGTATGGCGGTCTATGTAAGCACCAATTGCGGATCTTCTTGGGTCCGGGTGGCTTCCTACAGGGAGACGGGATCAGGGAACTTTGTTACCGGCTCGGATATCACCAGCAACTTTGTCCCATCCACTTCGGGCGATTGGTGTGGTACTACCCCATCATGTCCATCGATCAACCTGAATGCTTTTGCCGGAAACCCCAACGTCAGGATCAAGATCGAGAACATCAATGGCTATGGTAACAATCTTTATGTGGACAATGTCAATATCACAGGTACCATTGGCTCTGCGCCTACGGCCAACTTTTCGGCCAACGCTACCAATTCTTGTGTAGGAGACACGATCGATCTGAATGACCTCAGCACGAACAATCCAACGGGCTGGTCATGGTCCTTCAATCCCAATACCGTCACGTATCGAAATGGCACCAATTCCTCAAGTCAGAATCCAAAAGTGTCATTCAACTCGGCAGGAACTTATCAGGTCTCATTGACCGCAACCAATTCGAATGGGTCCGATACTGAGATCAAGTCTGGATACATCACTGTTTCAGCCAACCTGACCCCAACTGTTTCGATCACCGCCAGTGCCAACAACATATGCTCAGGAACCAATGTGAGTTTCACGGCCACCCCGGTTCATGGAGGAAGCTCTCCAACTTATCAGTGGAGAAGAAATGGAGTTCCGGTAGGTTCAAACTCACCAACTTTCTCCTCCAATGCCCTTTCGAACAATGACCAGATCACGGTAGAGATGACCTCTTCAGAATCCTGTGTCACGACATCAACTGCAACGAGTAACTCCATTTCCATGGCAGTGACTCCCACGGTCATTCCTTCTATTTCTATTCAGGCATCAGCCACCAGCATTTGCAGCGGCAGCCTGGTGACCTTTACTGCCACACCGTCCAATGGGGGTTCGACCCCGAGCTTTCAATGGAAGGTCAATGGATCGAACGCGGGTTCCAACTCGCCCATCTTCTCGACGAATACGTTATCCAACAACGATGTGGTCACAGTGACCTTAACCTCAAACGCCACCTGTGCATCGCCGGTAACGGCTACGAGTCAGGGGATCACCATTAGTGTTGGATCTCCGGTCACCCCGGGAGTCAGTATCCTGGCATCGTCAAATTCGATTTGTGCAGGACAGTCTGTGACATTCACGGCCACTCCGTCGAATGGAGGTTCCAATCCAAGTTATCAATGGAAGGTGAACGGTGGAAATGTGGGCACCAATTCAGCCTCATATTCTTCATCATCTCTTAGTAATGGCGATGTGGTGTCTGTCGTCATGACCTCTTCTGAAAGTTGTGTCACATCCTCGACCGCCGGATCCAATTCGATCTCAATGAATGTGAGTGCTCCACTAACGCCGGGAGTGACCATTGGAGCATCTTCGACAAATATTTGTGTAGGCCAAACGGTGAACTTCACGGCCTCTCCGGTAAATGGAGGATCCAATCCGATCTATCAATGGAAGGTCAACGGGGTCAATGTAGGAACCAACTCACCAGGTTATTCTTCTTCCAATCTGGCCAATGGCGATCAGGTTTCTGTAGAGATGACCAGTAGCTTGGGATGTGTCACATCGGCAAATGCTATTAGCAATTTGTTGTCCATTACTGTTCAGAACCCACCAGTGGTGGCGATCAGCAGCTCTATTCCGACTGTGGTCTGTAAACAGGACACCCTTACCCTCACCGGCACACCTGCGGGTGGAACGTTTTATGGTAGCGGTGGGATATCTGGATCGCTTTTCATTCCGATCCTTGCTGGAAGCGGAAATCACTGGGTGTATTACCAATATTCCACTTCCAACGGTTGCGTCGGAAGAGATTCTGTGCTTGTCAATGTGGAGATCGTGCCAAAGCCCACCATCACGGCTAATGGAACCCAATTGACATGTAACGAATCAGGATATGCCTATCAATGGATGGATGCCAATGGCCCGATCTCGGGTGCCACCGCTCAAACCTTTACAGCAGGCACCAATGGAAGTTACCGGGTAGAGATAACAGGAGCGAGTTGTTCTGATATTTCCGAGCCGGTCACTCTGAACAATGTTCACCTTTCAGAATGGACCGCTGTATCTGGGGCTGGACTTTTCCCCAATCCCAGCAATGGGCACACTACCCTGGAGATCCAGGCACTTCGAAATGAAGCCGCCAGTCTGGAGTTGTTTGACGCTTCTGGAAGGATAGTTTGGAGATCAGAGATCCTCATCACCCCTGGAAGGAATCAATACTCCATCGAACTTGGAGGGTCTTTGGCAAAAGGGGTATATTCACTTCAGGTGGCAGGAGAATCCGGACACTTTGTCTTGAGACTAGAGATCCAATGATGAAAACGATTGAAAGAACCCTAATTTTCTTCCTTTCCATTTTCCTTTTTTCTGGATGTGGAACTCCTCGATCAGCAACTTCAGGCCCTACGGCACTGGAGTGGAATCCCCCCATACTTTCTATTCACGCTACAGGAGCCAATGGGATTCGGAGTTTTCACATGACCCAGACCTCCGAAGGATCCCAAGTGGCCATGCCAGAAAAGGTCCTCGTTCGCGGTTTGAAAGTGCCCTTTGATGTGATCCCGGAAAAGAGCAGTGTGATCGTAAATGTCAATATCCCGCTTGAGGTAGAAGCTGAAGAGCAACCAGATGGCAAGATCCTTCATCCGGAATATGGTGTTTTATTGGATCCCGGAACCTATCGGGTCTCCCTATACTTTGAAGATGGATCCATGCTGGATTTCAAGGAAGTTGAATTGACCGAACCCCCTATTCAACCATAAAAAAACCCCTCGAGTGAGGGGTTTTTTCTAAGAGATATCTCGTTTATGCCTTGACCATGGAATTCAGAATGCTTTCAAAGAATTCCTTGCCATCCAGGTTTTTCAGATTTGAATCGGCCGCTCTTTCAGGGTGAGGCATAAGGCCCATCACATTGCCGGCATCATTGCAGATCCCCGCGATATTCTCAATAGAGCCGTTGGGGTTCGCTTCTGGAGTGATATTTCCATTTTCATCACAATAACGGAACATCACCTGGTCATTGTCGTTCAATTTTTTTAGAACATCCTCACTTGCATAGAATCGACCTTCGCCATGCGCAATAGGGATCTTGTAGGCTTTGTCGTGATTCAATCCTGAGGACATGGAGGCCTTATTGGATTGAGGTTTGAGATGGACATTCTTACAGATGAACTTATGGCTTTCGTTGTGCAAAAGTGCACCTGGAAGAAGGTGGGATTCGGTGAGTACCTGAAATCCATTGCATACACCCATCACATATCCGCCCTTTTTCGCAAATTCCATCACTTCGTTCATGATCGGGGAAAAACGGGCAATGGCTCCGGATCGAAGGTAGTCTCCATAAGAGAATCCTCCGGGAAGGACAACCATATCAACACCCTGGAGATCATGATCCTTGTGCCACAACTCGACCACCTCTTGACCCATCAGGGTATCCAGGCAGTAGATCATGTCATGGTCACAATTCGAACCCGGAAAAACAACGACACCAAATTTCATGGTCTATGCGAATTTTAGAGCTGCAAAGGTAGTAAATCCCCCCTCGTTACAGAAGATCCTGAGACAATCCCATCAAGTTGCATATTCGATAAAGGAGGCGAGCTCCGACATTGGCATCCCACTCATCTGCCCCTGGGGCGATCTCGTTGATGTCAAAGCCGATGATCCTTTTATTTGAGCGTGCCAGGGCCTCCACCAAGAAAAGGATCTGATCTGCTTCAAAGCCACCTGCCACGGGCGTTCCGGTATTTGGACAAAGCTTTGGATCCAGCCCATCAATGTCAAAACTGATATAGACCTTTTCAGGAAGCTCCGAGAGGATGTCGTCCACTTGCTGAGCCCATGTTCGGCCTCGATATTGATCATATTTCAGATCCTTGTCGAAAAAGGTCTTGATCCTTCCGCTGGAATTCCGGATCACATTGACCTCATCTTCGCAATAATCCCTGATCCCTACCTGAACGAGCTTTTCGACTTGTTTAAGCTTCAATGCGTTCGTCATAATGCTGGCATGCGAATAGGTAAACCCTTCATAGGCATCCCGAAGGTCTGCGTGGGCATCGATCTGCAGGATCCCAAAATTCTCATTTCGTCGAGCCAATGCTTGAATGAATCCATGAGGAGTGCTATGGTCGCCCCCGATCAGTGCTACGGCTTTCCCATCGTCGAGGAGTTTCCCGGTTTCTTCCCGCACCCATTGCACCATCTTTCGACACTTCGAATTGATCTTTTCGAGAGCCTCTTCATCAATGGACTTCCCATTCATCAATCGGTTGATATGTTTTTTTGCAAGATCCCGATACTTCTCACTTCTTGTGCGCCACTTTTCATCGATGGGCATCATGGCGATCCCCATTTTCCAAGCATCAGGAGCGATGGGATCAAAAAGATCCACCTGGGTCGATGCCTCCAAAACAGCTCTTGGCCCTTCGGCTGTGCCTGCGGAATAGCTGACGGTGACCTCCCAAGGCACCGGAAAGACCACTACTCGGGCTTCCTCAACAGAAAAGGGAAGACCAAAGAGATTGTCATTGGTCGAGAACCCACTGGGGTCGAACGAACCTACTGAGTCATCTGATTTCATTCGTTTCCTTTTGGACAAATCTATAGGAAAGGGGCCTCAATCTCGAAGAGCGATCACCAATTTTTCCTCACGGATCT
>JAJLJK010000213.1:0-3383 GCA_033844885.1 Bacteroidota bacterium
TAGGTACTATCTTTTTTATGGTACTTTGTATTGCATAGTACTGTATTTGTTCATATGTTTGTCCTGTACAAAACAAAAAATGCCATGAAAAAGCAGCTCTTCACTATCATGCTGGCCACCTTCAGCCTTGGGGTATTTGCCCAGGGGTACAAAGCCGAGGATGTACTCGCCGATTATATCGAGCGTGACGGGGTTACAAGTTTCTCTTTGAACAAAACCATGGATGAACTCCTGGATGGAGATCTCATTGAGATCGACGACAAAGAGATGACCCTGGATGGGACCATCAAAAAGATGCGCCTGACCATTTTTCCAGAGGAATCCCCTTCTTCAGATTGGGCCAATGGGGTCATGAGAGATTTGAAAAAGAAGAACTTCAAGATCCTTTACAACGACTCTGAAGATGCCTCTGAAGCATTCATCCTTGGACTTGGCCGCAAGGGGCGCTATTCGGAGGTGGTCATGATCATCTTTGACAAGGATGATGAATCAGCGGTCATCATTAGTATCTACGGGGATATCATCGTAGAACAAAAGAAATAAGATCATGAACCTGGACAACACCAAAGCACAAATGCGCAAGGGGGTCCTTGAGTTCTGCATCCTATCCATTCTGAAAGGAGGCGATGCCTATGCCTCCGATATCATCGAAAGCCTGAAGAACGGAAAGATGATCATTGTGGAAGGGACACTCTATCCCCTACTCACTCGCCTCAAAAATGCAGAACTACTGACCTATCGGTGGGAAGAATCCAAATCAGGACCACCGAGAAAATATTACGCACTGACAGAAAAAGGAGAAAAATTCCTTGTAGAGCTACAGCAGACCTGGAATGAATTGGTCACTGCCGTCAACGTCACTACCAACCGAACCAAAGCATAGTCATGAACAAGACCATCAATATCAATCTGGCAGGCGTCATCTTCCACGTGGACGAAGAAGCCTATTCCAAACTGACCGACTATTTGAGGAAGGTCAAGGAATCCCTTGCCGGCGAAGAAGGCCGTGACGAGATCATGGCGGATATCGAGGCCAGGATCGCAGAACTCTTCCAGGATCAACTGAATTCTGGAAAGCAGGTCATCGGAATGACGGATGTGGACATGGTGATCGAGATCATGGGTACTCCCGAGGATTATCAGGAAGTGACCGAAGAAGAACCACAAGGTCGTTCTCAGTCATCAGAGTATGCCTATCGCGGTCCCAAGAAACTATATAGGAATCCGGAGGATAAGATCCTCGGAGGGGTTTCCAGTGGACTGGCAGCCTATCTTGGGATCGATGCTGTTTGGCTTCGACTTGCCTGGATCCTTTTCTTCATCCTTTCAGGAGGAACCGCGATCGTGGTCTATGTGATCATGTGGGCAATCATCCCGGAAGCTAAGACCACGGCTCAAAAGCTTCATATGCGAGGAGAGCCCATCAATATCTCCAATATCGAACGCAGTGTTCGAGAGGAAATGAAGAATGTTGGCGACAAGGTTTCGGATATGGCGAGTAAGGCCAATAGCTCGAAGATCCGCCGTACCATCGAAGATGTGGTCGATGCCCTCCTGAACATTGCGAAATACCTGGGGATCTTCCTGGCCAGACTGATCGGACTATCACTTTTGATCCTGGGTTTCATTGCTTTCATTGCCCTTATCGGGGGATTGATGGGTGGTGATGTATTTCTCAATGGTGCACATATGGATTCCTTTTCTCTTTGGGATTACGGTCATGCCATCTTCACCAGCAACACGCAACGAAATACCCTATTCGTCGGGATCACCCTCCTTCTCCTTTTTCCGATTGTCGCCTTTGTGATGCTCGGACTCAGAATTCTCGTCGGAAAGCGATTCCCCGGACGTCCCATTGTTGGAATTTTCGGAGTGGCTGCCTTCATTGGCCTCCTCCTTGTGATCTTCAGTGGGATCACCTTGGGCAAGGATTTCCGAGACAACGCCACATTCTCCAAGCGTGAACAGATCGAGATGACACCAGACAGCACATTCAGTGTGATCATCGATCCGGAACTGGAGAACTACGATGAACCCGAAATGGATTGGGTCATGGCAGAGAAAGAGCAAAGGATCTATAATGTGGATCTGGATATCCGCCGCACGGCTGGTGAAGTTCCATATATCGAGATCAAGAACGAATCCAGAGGAAACAGCAGGAAAGCCGCTTATGAGAGAGCCTCGAATTTCAATTATGGTTTTCGCCAGGATGAGAACCGCCTGATGTTGAGTGAATATTTTTCCCTTCCCGTGGATGAAAGATTCCGTGGACAGCAAGTGGATGTGACCCTTTACCTTCCTGACGGATACAAGATCTATCTTGATCAAACGGTGATCGATCTACTCCACAGGGTAAGAACCGTTGAAGTGGTGAGTGACTCCGAGCTCATCAATCAGACCTGGAGAATGACCCCCGAGGGCCTTCAGTGTATGGATTGTCCCATTCGCGAGACCGAGTGGTTTGATGCTGACGAGACTGATCAGGAGGAAGAAAAGACGGGTAATGAATCGAATTATGAAAAGGATTGGGAAAAGGAGGCTCAGGAAATGGAGAAGAACAGAGATCGGAAGCAAGCAGTTTACATTTCTACCGACTACAAAGGTTCCTACCTTAGTGATTCAATCCTAACCATTTAAGAACCTGATTCAGAGAAAAAAGCCATCCAATTTGGATGGCTTTTTCATTTTAGACTCAATTATTTCAGGGGGTCGGACGTTACTATCCGAAAGTTTACCCCCCATGAGTCGCACCAAATTCATCTTGATGTTGACCCTTATTGGTATTGCATCCTATCTGGGTCTACTCTGGTTTCCGATCATCCGATCCGAAGCCGGAGAGATTACTCTGATCCTAATGATCACCCTTTTTGGGTCATCTGTCGCCCTTTTCCTTTTTCAATTCCTCCGATTCCTTTGGAAGCCAGGAAATCGATCCATAGGACACCTGGGGAGAATGCTTTTTCTCATTGCGGGGAGCTATTTGCTCATCCTTGGATTTTCACCTTATCACACCCACAAGAGACTGGTCATTCACAACCCACAGGACCAACCGGTCTTCAATGTTTACCTTCAGGGCTGTGTGAACCACCATGCCCAACGACTGGAACCTGGAGAAGAGACCATTGTTTGGATTCCAAATAATTCTGATTGCACAGTTGACATCCGGTACCGATCTTCGCAAGGTATGTGGAAGAGAGCCCACCTGGGGCTCATGGAGGATAACCATGAGGGAGATTCCCACTACGAGATCGGAAGTGATTTCGAACAACTGATCGAATGAAAAAGAAGCGAGGAAAATTAAAGAGACGTATCCTCTGGTCCATAGCCATCCTTTTGGCGGGTGCGATCTTTTTGATAATCCTTGCCGATGATCGAGTATCCTC
>JAJLJK010000214.1:0-5080 GCA_033844885.1 Bacteroidota bacterium
GATGATCACCTCTTCGATATCATGAGATTCCATCAATTTTCCAATATCTCGATACGATCCGAGGAGGGGTAGTTCCTTTTCGACCAGAAAAGCCAATTTCTCATACACACTGACGAATCCAATGAAGCGATTGCCGGTGGATTTCCTTTGGGATTCCAATTCTCGGTATAGTTCAAGAGCGTTCTCATTGCTTCCCACCAAGAGCGTGTTGAACCATATCTTCCTCGATTGAATCTTGTTATTAATCCTTGTCGATAAGATAAACCGAAAAAGGGCCGTAAAGAAAAAGAGGACCCCCAGGTAGACAAAGAAACTTTGATAGTAGTCCTTATAGGTATTCACCCAATCATCCAGGATCAGGACAAAGAAGATGATAATGGACCCGAACACATTTGTGCTGAAGGTCTGAAAGATCTCCTTGAGACGGGATCGTCTGTAAATGTCCTTGTAATGGCCGGCGATCCAGTAAAGGAGAACCCAGAATAAGGTCGTGGTGATGATCCCCGGAATGAAGCTTTCATCATCGAGAATATCCATGAAGGTCGTCATGTGTTGATTCTCAATGAAGTACTTCCTGAAAGAGAAGAGGGAGAAATAGCTTATCATCGCTCCCAGTGCATCAAAAAATACGTACTTGGCAACCTGTAATGGTACGTTCTTCATCCTTGGATCAATAGTAGATCAGTTTGATGTTGTCAAAGTACAACTTTGGCTGAGAGGCGCCCTCTCTGGTAACCCCACCAATAAAGATCTTGAAGTCTGTTGCATTTGGATATCCGCTCACTTCTGATACCAGATTGATATAGATCTTATTCCATTCTTCACTTGGAAAAACCGTGACCACCGGTGCTTGAATCACCTGACCCGGAAGGTTGGCGAAAACCCCCACGGTGAATTGGATATCATTTTTGTAATGCAATTCCACAAGCACATTCCTTCCGCCTTTGGGAAGGGCGTAGGTCTGGATCGTGGCCAATTCGAATATGGTGGTATCCTTGCTCAATACGATCTTACCACTGGCCTTATTGGGCTCATTGATCGATGGATCCCTGAATATTTCGGCAGAGTCTGTGGTGATCAATAGTGATGTATCCGATTTGCTGGTAGCTTCCAGATTCAGCCCTGTGCCATCAAAATCTTCAATGATGACCACGTTGGCCAATGGATTATATTCCGTGAACGGAAGGCTATCCTGGCTTGCATTGAGATAATGGACCTTTTCCTTCTCGAAATTGATGACCTCCTCATATTTTACCCAGAACTCATTCTCAAACCGAAAGGCGGATTGACCATTAAGGTTGATCCCCGGAAACACCTCCACACGATGGTTCCCTTCGGCGATCACAGGGAATTCAGCTGGAAGGTCGAATGCTCCGAGATATTCTCCATCCAAGCGAACCCAAGCTGTGGTGATCCTTTGACTGGCCGTTCCTTCTGTGGCAAGATCGGTCTTCATACGGATCGCGGGAATGGATAAGTACGCCGGGATCGGTGCCTTTTTCTCTTCCTTACGACATCCGATCAGGAATAGGAGTAAACCAACGAGTAGAAGTCCTTTACGCATCAAGCGAGGAGATTGATACTGATGTTGAGTTTTTCAGTGATCTGCTGTGCCACTTCGAGTGCACGCATTCCATCCTCCAATGAAACGTTGACAGTCGTTGAATCGCGTATGCTCTTGGAAAGGCTCTCCAATTCGTCCTTAATGGCATTGTTCGGACGAACCTCGGGGTTCTCGAAACTGATCTGTTTTTTAGTGCCATTCGGAAGGTCCAGAACCATCGCATAGGGATCGATATCGCCTTGCACTTCATTCATTCTCAGAACCTCTGCGCCTTTGTCCAGAAAGTCGACAGTGATATAGGCATCCCTTTGAAAGAGGCGCATCTTTCGCATATTCTTGAGACTAATCCTACTGGCGGTCAGATTCGCCACGCAACCATTGTCAAATTCAATACGGGCATTCGCAATATCAGCGGTCTCACTTACAACTGCCACACCACTGGCGCTGATCTTTTTGATATTGGAGGGCACCAGACTCAGAACGATATCGATATCGTGGATCATCAGATCCATGACCACACTAACATCGGTGCCTCTGGGATTGAATTCGGCCAATCTGTGAGCCTCAATGAACATGGGGTTCTTGATATGCGGTTCTGCGCTACTGAAGGCAGGATTGAATCGCTCCACATGTCCAACTTGAGCATGGACACCTGCTTCATCGGCGAGCTTGATCAACTGTTTCGCCTCATCCAGAGTATGGGTGATAGGCTTTTCAACAAATAGATGTTTACGAGCCCTCAAAGCCTTGACAGCACAATCAAAATGGGAAAGGGTGGGAGTCACGATATCCACCACATCACAGGCTTCGATTAGGTCCTCGACCGAATCAAAGGCTCTGTAACCTAATTCTGAAGCCACCTTTGCAGAGACTTCGGAATTCGGGTCGAAAAAACCAATAAGTTCGTAATTATCTGAAAGTTGCGAGATGCACTTCAAGTGAATTTTACCAAGGTGCCCGGCACCCAGTACGCCAATTTTCAATCGCATTTTCCTACCGGATTTGTGCAAATGTAACGGAAAAACCACTTTGACCAAGCCGGCTTTAAAGCGCTTCTTTTCGTAACATTGGGGCCGCTAACCGAACCATCATGCGGAAGGATACTTTCAAGCATCAGGGAATGCGCCGGCAATTGGTCGGACTGCTAGTTGAAAAGGGGATCACTGATCAGCGCGTACTTGACGCGATCGGTAAGGTTCCCAGACACCTTTTCATGGATAGCAGTTTCGAGCAATATGCCTATCAGGACAAGCCGTTTCCCATCGGTTGCGACCAAACGATCTCACAACCCTACACTGTGGCATTTCAATCTCAATTACTGGAGGTGAAAGCCGGAGAAAAAGTCCTGGAAGTGGGCACGGGATCGGGGTACCAGGCGGCCGTTCTTTGTGAAATGGGAGCTAAGGTCTATAGTATCGAAAGGATGAAAGAGCTGTTCAACAACTCCAGTCAGATCCTTCGTCGTTTAGGCTACTCTCTTACACAGAGTTTCGGGGATGGGTACAAGGGTATGCCTGCCTATGCACCATTCGATAAGATCATCGTCACCGCTGGAGCCCCTGAATTGCCCAAGGATCTCCTTTCGCAATTAAAAATCGGAGGCAGGATGGTGATTCCTTATGGTTCTGGGGTGCAGGAAATGTACCTGATCGAACGGACCAGCGAAACGGATTTCACTCGAAAGAAAATGGGGAAATTCAGATTTGTCCCAATGTTGAAGAACAAGGAAAGTCGAGATTAGAATCGCGCCTTGATACGGGCCACATCCCGCTTCATGTCCTTTTCCTTTATGGATTCGCGCTTATCGTGGAGTTTCTTTCCTCGCGCCAATCCGATCTGAAGTTTGGCTAGCCCCTTGTCATTGATGAATAGTTTAAGCGGGACCACGGTGTTCCCTTGATCCTTCAATTTCTTCTCGAGTTTTTCGAGTTCTTTCTTCTTCAATAGAAGTTTTCGCTCCCGCGTGGGCTCGTGGTTGTAGATATTGCCATGGCTGTATTCAGCTATGGTCATGGATCGAATGAAAAGCTCCCCATCCACAAAGTGACAATAGGCTTCATCCAGGCTAGCCTTGGCATCGCGAATGGATTTGATCTCGGTACCTCGCAGCTGAATGCCGGCAACAAAGGTTTCCAGGATCTCGTACTGGAATCGGGCCTTTCGGTTCTTTATTTCGATCGATTTACTCATCGGGTCAAAGGTAATCAAACGTTCGGGGTGGAAAGGGGTTTGTTATCTTCGCACAAATTTTCAGATCGATGTACAAATCCCTGATCCGTCCTCTCCTTTTTTTGGTATCCCCCGAAAGGGTTCACCATATGGTCATGGGTCTTTTGAAATTCGCCCACTCCATCCCAGGCGTTCCCCTCTTGATGAGTTCAATTTACAAGGTGGATGATCCAAAGTTGAGACGGACGGTTTTCGGCATTGATTTCCCCAACCCGGTGGGATTGGCAGCGGGTTTTGACAAGGATGCCAGATTCTTCAAAGAACTTGGAGATCTTGGTTTTGGGTTTATCGAGATAGGAACGCTTACTCCGAAAGGGCAGCCTGGAAATGATAAACCCAGGATGTTTCGCCTTCCGGCGGATAAGGGGTTGATCAATCGAATGGGATTCAACAATCAAGGGGTAGATCATGCCATTCAAAGGTTAAGGAGACGAAAGCCGGGGTTGATCATTGGGGGTAACATTGGGAAGAACAAGGTCACTTCCAACGAACAGGCCCTTGAGGATTACATCATCACCTTCAATAAATTGTATGACCATGTGGATTATTTCGTGGTCAATGTGAGCTCTCCAAATACCCCAAATCTCCGTGACCTGCAGGACAAGGAGCCACTATCAAGGATCATCCTTGCGCTGATGAAGGAAAGAACGGAGAAATCGGTTCATAAACCCATTCTCTTGAAGATCGCACCAGACCTTACCGAAGGCCAGCTGGATGATATAGTGGAATTATCTCTTCAAACCGGATTGGATGGCCTGATCGCGACAAATACCACCATTTCAAGAGAGAAACTCCGCACTCCCAAAGGTCGGATCGAAGAGATCGGAGCGGGAGGGCTTTCAGGAGCACCTGTTCGCGATCGGTCGACCGAGGTTGTCCGGTACCTTTTTCACAAACTAGGTAACGAGGTCCCCATTATTGCTGTGGGTGGTATCTTCACGGCAGAGGATGCCCTCCAAAAGTTGAATGCAGGGGCAAAATTGGTACAGGTTTACACTGGGTTCATCTATGAGGGACCTGGAATGATAAAGAGGATCAACAAGGGAATTTTGAAAAAAGGGATCAATGGATAAGCCAAGAGAATTTATTAAGCTGATCGAATGCCCAAGGGATGCCATGCAGGGGATCGACCCATTTATTCCCACTGAGAAAAAGATCCGATATCTGAATTCTCTTTTAAAAGTGGGTTTTGACACCCTGGATTTTGGAAGCTTCGTTTCTCCAAAGGCGATCCCTCAATTGCGCGATACCCCTGAGGTTCTAAATGGTCTTGATCTTTCTTCCACC
>JAJLJK010000215.1:0-5348 GCA_033844885.1 Bacteroidota bacterium
CATACTCAGCGGATTGACAGTGGCTTTGGCCCTGGTTCCGGAGGCAGTTGCCTTTGCCTTTGTTGCAGGCGTGGATCCATTGGTCGGCTTATACGCTGCTTTCATGATCGGTTTGATCACCTCCATTTTTGGAGGTCGTCCAGGTATGATCAGTGGTGCTACCGGAGCGCTGGCCGTTGTCATGGTCTCCCTTGTGGCAGAGGGTAATGCAATGGGAGAGCCCGGAGAAGGGCTGGGGTTGTACTATCTCTTCGCGACGGTCATTCTGATGGGGTTCATTCAAATGATGGTTGGGGTTTTGAAATTGGGAAAATTCGTACGGCTCATTCCGCATCCCGTGATGATGGGATTTGTGAATGGACTAGCTATAGTGATCTTTCTATCTCAATTGGGAATGTTCAAGGAGGTTGTGAATGGTGAGAAGGTTTGGTTACATGGCGCTACACTTTGGAAGATGATCGGTTTTGTCGGCCTCACAATGGGAATTATGTACTTCCTTCCGCGGTTGAACAAGAAACTCCCCGAGGCTCTCCTTGCGATCTTGACCGTATCGGTCCTTGTCATCTTTGGAGGTGTAGATGTTCCCACGGTTGGATCCTTTATTCGCGATGGTGGAGGAGAGGGTCTGAAAGGTGGGCTCCCCGTTTTCCAATCAGAGATATTCAGCAAGATCCCAGGCAATCTGGAAACACTGAAATTCATTGGTCCTTACGCGGTGATCCTTGCCGCAATCGGTTTGATAGAATCACTGATGACCTTGAACTTGATCGATGAGATCACCGAAACCCGGGGGAATTCCAATCGAGAGTGCCTTGCCCAAGGTGGAGCCAATATCGTTACCGGCCTTTTCGGAGGAATGGGAGGTTGTGCGATGATCGGCCAATCCCTGATCAACATCAAATCAGGTGGAAGAACCCGCCTATCGGGAATCGTGGCCGCGGTGACCCTTTTGATGTTCATCCTATTCGCCTCCGGATTGATCGAACAGGTTCCCATCCCGGCACTGGTCGGGGTAATGTTCATGGTGGTGATCGGAACCTTTGCATGGAGTAGTTTTCGGATTCTTCCAAAAATCCCCCTCTCAGATGCGTTTGTGCTGGTGGCGGTTTCCGGCTTAACCGTGATCTTCGATCTCGCCATTGCCGTACTTGCAGGTATCATCATCAGTGCTCTGGTCTTTGCATGGGAGAGTGCAAAGAGGATCCGCGCGAGAAAACATGTGCTTGAGGATGGGACCAAGGTCTATGAGATCTGGGGACCGTTATTCTTTGGGAGCATTCAGGCTTTCAAATCCAAGTTTGATATCAGTGAGGATCCTGAAAAGGTCATTATTGACTTTATGGAGTCACGGGTGGCTGACCATTCTGCTCTAGAGGCCTTATTCTCTCTGGTTGAAAAATATGAGGCACTCGGAAAGCAGGTGAAGGTCAAACATTTGAGTGAAGAATGTCGCGAACTGATGATCAAGGCCTCCCCGAAATTGGCGTCGGTCATTGAGAAGAACATTGATGATCCACGTTATCACGTTATGGCCAAGGTCTTGTCCTGATCTATTTTAGAACATCTCGAAGCAAGGGATCCTTGTCAAAGACGCTTTTGGCGAATGGACATAAGGGTAAAATTCGAATCGAGTTGTATCGGGCCATCTGAACAACACGATCCAGTAGTTTTCTTCCGATCCCTTGTCCCTTGAGGGAAGGTGACACTTCGGTGTGGTCGATGATCAGCAGCTCCTCACCTGCACGTGACCAGGTCATTTCTGCCAAAGGTTTATCCGGATCACCGATAAAGACCCTTCCTTTTGATCCGGTTTCTTCGATTTGGATCTGGTATTCCTTCATGGTCTTTCCAGTTCGTTCCTGTCCCATGAACCTGTCACTGCCGCAGCGATATAAGTGGATCGCAAGAATTCCTTCAGAGTTCCTTCCGGGTCTTCGCTTTTCCGCACCACATCGTACGGAAGAAGAAATTCGCCCAGTGTATCATTCCAGAAGGCTCCTTCGGGTAGGATCCTCTGGTCCTTGAAATCTGGAGGTGTGGGATAACAATAGGAGTAGAATATCGGTTCTGGAAAATCATCGCTTCCTGGCCAAAAACCGGCGCTGGATACCTCATGAGAGTAGGCTTCCTGCATGACCTCCTTCGGTATATTGGGAGCGATCCCCGGATGCTGGGGTGCCCGTCTTCCGGAAAATCGGGTGATGGCAAGATCGAAGGAACCCCAAAAAAAGTGTACTGGACTACACTTGCCTATGAACCCACTTCGAAATTCTTGAAACACATTGTTGATACTTATACAGGCCTGCCAGAAGTCCAATACACGACCCGCTTCATAATAACTAAGGTGTTCATTTCGAGCAAAAGGAATGTTATCCTCTACCTCGTTGGGTCGAGGGTGGATCTCGATCCGGATACCTTCATCAGATAGAATGTCCATGGTCCGCCTGTAGAATTCGGCCACCGACATCGAGGCCAATGGAAAGGAACGATCGGGGCTAAAGGAGGAGATCATTCGAAGCCGATGATCCACAAAATCCAATTCGAGCTCGAAAAGTCCATTGCCATATGGCATGGCTCCTGTGGTCAACCCACGAGGTGAAATATAAAGTGCGGTATGCCATGAATGATTCTGCCAGGGCATCGCCTTGAGACGGATCTTCCCCAGGATCTGGGTCCACATATGAAGGGTCTTTTGGGTATTGGACCAAGCTTTATATGGAAGGGAAGGCCAGGGGCCTGAACAATAGGGGTGAAACGTATGGATCATGGGGAATTGGAATATTCCTAAATATCGCAAAAAAGGGTGAGTATTCCCCGATATTGCAAAGCTTGGATTTTCATGAGATCACATCAATCCCCAGAGATGAAGCAAGGTCAATGGAATGGACAGGGTCAAGATAATGATGTTCCACCATTTGAAGACCCCCGGTTGACCTGCCAGATTTCGAATGCTTAGAATCCCGGCAATCAATCCCAGAAAGAATCCAACCACAACTGAAGGGCCATGAAGGAACTCGGGGATCATGGTGTGGAATAATTCAACCGCTTCGCGATGACTTTCCGTTCGCTCACTTGCTATCACCCACAGGCCAAATAGGGTCATTTGGAGAAGTAAAAGTACAGAAGCCACGACCGTTATATATGCAGTGAGGTTCCTTTTGGGATCGATCACAGGTTCAGGGTCATGATAGATTGGGGTGACCTTGACCAGAGCCATTAAGAGTAACAAGTCGATAAATATCCCAAAGAACAAACTGATCCAGTGGCCCAGCCCAAGATTGACATCCGAGACCGGAAAGAAAAGACCGGTGAGGACACCATAGATCAAGCTGGTCACCAATGCAAGGTACATCAGCCGTAAGGCAAAGCGTTTTCTCGATAGGAAATAGATCCCCGCGATCACCCAGATCACATTGACCGCAAGCCCGGTGATCGAGGCCTTGAATAACCACTCTTCGAATCTGGCGGGCATTTCGGAGGAAAAGGAGGGGTCGATCAGGGGAATGACAATGCCGCTGAGATCCTCGATGATCCCGAGACCGCCAAAGATCAGCATGATGATCCCGACCCATAGAATGGTGGTTCTGGCTCTCATGGATTTGCTTGAATAGGTTCCGAAAGAAACTCCAATAATTGAGGTAGGATCTGCTCGGGTAAGACCTTATCTATGGGATGAACGACCTCCCCGATCAAAAGGGGCTTTCCATTGGGTAGGAGTTCAGCGGCCTTTTTCGTCTCTTGCCAGGATACCATCTTGTCGAGTTCACCTACGGCAACAATAACGGGAACCGGGATCTTCTTGAGGTCATTTTCATGGATCCGTTCACCCTCTCCCATTCTGACCATCATTTCTCCGGTCTGCCTGACCACCTCTCTCCAGTCGGCTCCGTGGTGCAAATCCTCTAGATATCGGGCATATGAAGGAATCTTTTCGAGGATCCTCTCAGGGTCGAGCTTGGCCTTCTCTCCGTTGGCGAATTCGGAGGTCCATTCAAATTTGGTCCCCAGAGTAAAGATCTTCCCAACCCGTTCAGGATGTTCCAAAGCCAGCTGAAGGGCGACATAGCCCCCCATACTATGGCCGAAGAAATTGGCTTTTTCCAGTCCGTCGCGATTCATCGCAACTATGACATTTTCCATGAATCTATGAATGGACATTTCCTCTTGCGAGGGGTTACCTCCGTGACCTTCGAATTCGATGAGATAAACATAATGTTCATGGGCCAGGATCTCTGCCAGATGTTGTAATTGACGAGTGTTGCCAAGGGCTCCGTGGAGCATGATGAGAGGGAGTTCTTTCTGGGTCATGGATATCGGATAAAAGAACCAAACAGATCGTGGAGTTTCAATTTACAAATTGTCGGGTCATGGAAAAATGATCCCATGCTCAACCTTTCCCATTCATGGCTTTGAGGATATAGGGCCTGCCTATGAGGGCGCCCAGTATCAAGATGATTATTATGGCCAGGGGCAAGGGCTGGGATGATATCTGTTCACGGACCGAAAGAATGATCGCTGCAAGACATCCGACCGCTCCGATCAATGAAAGCCAACGCCAGCTGATCCTTTCCCGAAATGCGATCAGGTTCACTGTACCGAAGGTGATGAGGAAGATCAAACTTGCGGCGTCCACCAGGGCTCCCAATGATCCGATCACTGCCAGAACGATCCCAAGGGATCCAATGGTAATAATGGCATAGGAAGGCACATTGGCCTTGTTCTCTTTTGTGAAGATGTCCGGAAGGTCCTTCTTTTTGGACACTTTCTCCATTAGTCGCCCGGTAGAGAACAAAGTGGCATTGATCGCCGAGCCCGTAGAGAATGCGGCTGCGATCGTCACCAGATAAAGGCCGGGTTTTCCGAGTGCTTTTTGGCCCGCAACGGCAAGGGCAACCTCTGCTTTTTCCACCAAACTACCTGCGCCCACCACCATGGTGGCGCCAAAGGCTACGATAATGTATACTCCGATGACCGAGACCACGGCCCAGAGAGTGGCTTTGGGAAGCGTTGTGCGAGCATGAGATATGTCCTCGTAGTCATACGAGAGAAGTTGAAACCCTTCATAGGCCATGAAGATGGTCGCCGCTCCAACTATGGATGCATAGAATGGTTTGGATGCGATCCCTTCGGTGAGCTTTTCGGGAGACCAATCCAATAATCCAAATAAACTGACTCCAAGTAGGATCATCAATTTCCCCCAAACGGTAATGATCTCCACCCGAGAGCTGCTACCAACTCCCCTTAAATTCACATAGGTAAGGCTTCCGATCACGAGAAATGCTAGTACCCTCGGAAGCCATCCTCCAACATCGAACACATGTGCGACGTAATGGCCAAACGTGAAAGCG
>JAJLJK010000216.1:0-2153 GCA_033844885.1 Bacteroidota bacterium
TTCTTTTTGAGTCGCCACGTAAGCTTTGACGCTTTCTTTTACCTGGATTACACCAGTGAGACAAACCGGTTTGCTGATGGGATCGAATCAGAACCCATTGCAACTTACGATTATGGACTCGGGATCGGGTTCCAGATCTTCCTCGGTAAAGATTGATCATGATCGATGTAGAGTTCAGAGACCTGGGTGTTCGCGATTACAAGGAAACCTGGGATCTGCAGGAATCCCTTTTTGACCAGACCGTACAGGCCAAATTCGCCAACCGAAAATTGCCTGAAGATCAACAAATGACCACAAAGAATTACCTTCTTTTTGTGGAGCATCCTCATGTCTTCACTCTTGGTAAGAGTGGTGATCCTGCTAATCTCCTGGTAACGCAAGAACAATTGCAGGATCGGGGAGTCGGATATTACAAGATCAACAGGGGGGGAGATATCACTTATCACGGTCCAGGCCAGATCGTGGGCTATCCCATTTTCGACCTCGACCATTTCTTTCCGGATATCCACAAATATCTTCGCTTTTTAGAAGAGGCGATCATCCAAACGATTGGCGAATATGGCCTTAAGGGAGAGCGAAGTCCCGGGGAAACCGGTGTCTGGTTGGATGTAGGCACACCTAGCGCTAGAAAGATCTGTGCTTTGGGGGTTCGGGCCAGCCGGTGGGTGACCATGCATGGCTTTGCTTTCAACGTCAATGCCGACCTGAAGTATTTTGACATGATCGTTCCATGCGGGATCTCGGATAAAGCAGTTACCAGTATGCATCTGGAACTCGGAAGGACCCTCGATATGGAGGAAGTGAAAGAACGGGTTCTTTTTCACCTCGCTAAGATCTTTGACCTTCGTTTCATCCCGGCCAATTTTTAACTTTAGGCAAACGCCTCTTCCATGTTACGAGCCATCCTCAAGATCCTGGGTTATCTGATCCTATTCATTGTGTTGATCTATCTCGCGCTGGTCGGTACGGGGAACGCCCACCTCATCACCGCAGTCCGTGCCACCTATTTACGTGGCCATACCACTGCCTCAATAGATGACTACCCCTATTTTGATACTCGATCCATCCCCGCAAGGGATCCACAATCTCTTTGGGAGAGCCAACAATACAATGCATCCGAGATCCCCGCCGGATTAAGGAAGGTTCTGGTGGAAACAAAGACCGTGGCGTTTTTGGTCATTAAGAATGATAGTGTCCTGCTCGAAGAGTATTGGGATCATTATTCGGATACCTCACATAGCAATTCCTTCTCCATGGCCAAAAGCATCACAACGATCCTAACTCAAATAGCCATCCAGGAGGATTACATTCATAGTTGGGAGGATCTAGTCAAGGACTACCTGCCAGATCTAAAGGGGCCATATTCAGATTCACTCCGATTGAAGCACCTTTCGGCCATGGCTGCTGGACTAAGATGGGATGAGGCTTATTCTGCACCATTTTCGATCACCACTAAGGCATATTTTGGGAATGATATCCGGGCCTTGATGATCAATGAGGTGCCGGTTGTGGAGGCCCCGGGCCATGAGTTTCAATACCAAAGTGGAGCGACTGAACTTCTCGGACTAGTTCTCCGAAAGGCTGTCGGAAAGGACATGACCACCTGGGCGGCCAATACACTTTGGAAGGATGTTCACGCAATGGAAGATGCCTTTTGGTATTTGGACCGAGAGAATGGTGTGGAACTCGCTTATTGTTGCTATGCTTCCAATGCTCGGGATTTTTCAAGGCTTGGAAGCCTGATGCTCAACCAGGGTAGGTATAGGGGGGAACAGATCCTTGATTCAACCTTTGTTGAAAGAGCCACCCAACCCATGTATTCTCCGAATTATGGAATGGGTTTTTGGATCGACCCCTCATTTGACGAAAAGGTCTATTACTTCCGGGGAATTCTGGGACAATATATCATCGTGCTCCCCCAACGGAATATGGTGGTGGTCCGATTAGGGAAAGAGCGGAAGCCCAATGTGGACTCTCATCCTGAGGATTTTATGGAGATCGTAAGAGGAATGCAGGAATTCGACAAGAACTGAAATGGAGAATATCGACCTCAGCAAGGTGCTTTTCCTCGATATTGAAACCGTTCCAGGGGCTCCGGATTATCAGTCGCTGAGTCCTGAATTTCAGGTGCTTTGGGACGAGAAGACCGCCTG
>JAJLJK010000217.1:0-8038 GCA_033844885.1 Bacteroidota bacterium
TTTCCCTGCTCACTTCAAAATAAAATGATAAATTATATGTCAGAAAAATGACAAAAAAATTATCAAATACGTTTTGGGAGAGAGGTCATGCTGCTGAATTGTCACACGTATTACAGCCTGAGATATGGGACGATGAGCGAAGAAGAGTTGTTGGAGGAGGTGCAAAAGGGAGGGCATACCCATATCGCTCTGACCGATATCAACAACACCTCGGCCTGTTTCAATTTCCTTCGCCGGGCCGAACGATTTGGGATCCATGCTACCATTGGGATCGATTTCAGGGTACGCGCTCGCCAATTATATGTCGGAATTGCAAAGAGTCTTGAAGGATTTCAGGAGTTGTGTGCATTCCTGTCGGATTACCTTCATGCAGAAAAGGATCTGCCTCCACGTCCACCGGTCTTTCGGCATGCCTGGGTCGTGTATCCTTTTGAGCGGGATCATTTCTTCACCCTGCGTTCCAACGAACGCATCGGCATCAAGCCCCATCAGCTCCCATTGTTGGACTTTTCGACCTGGAAGAATCATCGGGAAAAGTTGGTCATCATGGCCACGGCCACATTCAGGGGCAAGAAGGACCACAACGCACACCGTTTACTAAGGGCGATCGAGAACAATTGCCTGCTGAGCAAGCTTTCTCCACTCGAGCAGGCAGGCCCGGAAGACCACCTTTACAGTGCCAAAGAGCTTGAGGAAAGATTTGCCGACCACCCGGACCTGATCCGAAACACCCGTGATCTGCTGGAGGAATGCAAGCTGGAATATACCTTCGGTATATCGAGCAACAAGAGGATCTTCGGCAGTGACGAAGGGGCTGATATCCGGCTGCTTCGTCGCCTGACCTATGAGGGGCTTCAGTACCGGTACGCGGATATCGGGAGAGATCTCATGGAGCGCATCGACCGTGAGTTGGACATCATCATTCAGAAAGGATTTGTGGCTTATTTCCTGATAAGCTGGGATATCGTGCGTTATGCGAGGGAGAAGGGGTATTACTATGTTGGGCGGGGAAGTGGCGCCAACAGCGTGGTGGCCTACTGTCTGCGCATCACTGATGTGGATCCCATCGAGTTGGACCTTTATTTTGAGCGGTTCATTAACCTCTATCGCGAGAATCCACCAGATTTCGATATGGATTTCTCCTGGAAGGACCGCGAGGATGTCACCCGTTACATCTTCGATCGGCACGGAACCACTCACACCGCGCTTTTGGCTACCTACAATACCTTTCAGTATCGAGCCACCCTACGCGAGCTCGGCAAGGTGTTCGGGCTTCCCAAGGCCGAGATCGATCAGTTGGTGGATGGGGATACGCCTTACGCACGACTCGATCAGATCCATCGGCTCGTGGTGCGGTACAGCGAATACATTCAGGGGTTTCCTAACTATCTGAGCATCCATGCGGGTGGGATCCTCATCAGCGACAAGCCCATCAGTGCCTATTCGGCCACCTTCATGCCACCCAAGGGATTTCCGACTGTGCAGTTCGACATGGTCATTGCCGAGGACATTGGCCTTTACAAGTATGATATCCTCAGCCAGCGAGGACTGGGGCACATCAAGGATACGCTCGAGGCTGTGCGATACAATCGTGGAGAAACCATTGATATCCACGACATTCCGCGGTTCAAGAATGACCCGGGAGTTCGTCATCTACTTCGCAGTGGAACGGCCATAGGGTGTTTTTATGTCGAGTCGCCGGCCATGCGCCAGCTCCTTCAGAAGATGGAGTGCGATGATTATCTGAGTCTGGTAGCGGCCAGTTCGATCATCCGCCCCGGGGTTGCGCGAAGTGGAATGATGCGGGAGTATATCCTTCGATACCGATCTCCGGAACGGCGCAAGGAGGCCCATCCAGTGATGCTCAAGATCATGCCCGAAACCTTTGGGGTGATGGTCTATCAGGAGGATGTCATCAAGGTGGCTCACTATTTTGCTGGGTTATCCCTGGCAGAGGCGGATGTCCTACGACGTGGAATGAGCGGGAAGTACCGGTCAAGAGAGGAATTTCAGCGTGTTCGGGACCAGTTCTTTGCCAATTGCAAGGAAAAGGGATACACCGACCAGCTGACGGAAGAGATCTGGTTCCAGATCGAGAGCTTTGCAGGCTATTCCTTTTCCAAGGGACACTCGGCCAGCTATGCGGTCGAAAGCTTTCAGAGTCTTTTCCTGAAGGCCCATTTCCCGTTGGAGTTCATGGTGGGGGTGATCAACAATTTCGGGGGATTCTATCGAACTGAATTCTATGTTCACGAGGCGAGGATGGCCGGTGCCGACATTCAGGCACCCTGTGTGAACACCAGTCTGGTGGAGACCCTCATTGCGGGTCGATCCATCTACCTGGGCCTTGGCCTGATCGACTCGCTCGAGAAGAAGGTCATGGCCATGCTCATCTATGATCGGGAGCGAAATGGATCATATCGAAGTCTCGCCGATCTGGTGGATCGCATTCCCATTTCGCTGGAGCAGGTCAAGATATTGATCCGTGTAGGGGCCTTGCGAAGTACCGGCAAGAGCAAGAAGGAGTTGTACTGGGAGGCGCACCTTCTCCATGCGGAGCACACGGCGGAGGCCGCCGTGCCACGGCTCTTCGAGCCGCAGGTGCGCGGAGTGACCCTCCCCGAACTATATGTGCGTTCTCATGAGGACGCCTTCGACGAGATGGAACTGCTGGGCTTTCCCCTTTGCGACCCCTTCGACCTGCTGGTTGACGACCGAGAGGCCTTTCCATCGCGCGCAAGCGAACTCCCCCAACGCAAGGGGCAACAAGTGACCATCCTTGGTTATCTGGTCACCCTGAAACCCACCCGAACCAAGTCAGGTGAGCGAATGTTCTTTGGCACCTTCCTCGACCGCGATGGACACTGGCTGGACACCACGCATTTTCCGAAGGTGGCCAATCAGTATCCCTTCCGGGGAAGGGGGGTCTACAAGATCACCGGGATCGTGGATGAGGAATTTGGCGTCTTTACCGTTACGGTCAATCATATGGAAAAGATGGCCATCATTCAGGATCCGAGATATGCATAAAAACCCAGGTTACCATGAAAAGAGGAAGTACATACAACCCCGATAATCGGTTTCATCAACAACGTCATGAAGTCGTGCCCGAATGGATGGATGAGGAGCGTATGGAGGCAGAAGAGAACCGACGAACCAATTTTACAGAAGTTCATCCACGATCCATCATCAACAAGGTGGACAGCCCGGACATCCCACTCAACTGGAGCATGAATCCCTATCAGGGGTGCGAGCATGGTTGCTCCTATTGCTACGCGCGGAATTCTCATGAGTATTGGGGTTTCAGTGCCGGTTTGGACTTTGAGCGAGAGATCCTGCTAAAGCGGGATGCTCCTCGCCTGCTGAGACAGAAGCTGCAGAACCCCAACTGGAGTGGCGAACCCATCATGCTATCAGGAAACACGGATTGCTACCAGCCCATCGAACGAAAGCTGGGGATCACCCGATCCCTGCTTGAAGTGTTTCGCGAATTCCGCCATCCGGTGGGGATCATCACCAAGAATGCATTGGTCCTTCGAGATATCGATATCCTGAAAGATCTGGCCAAGGATGACCTGGTTCATGTCAGTCTGTCCATCACATCCCTGGACAATGAACTCCAAAATAGGTTGGAGCCGCGGGCCAGCGCCGTGAAGCAACGTCTGAAGGCGTTGGAAGAATTATCCACAGCTGGAATTCCGGTGAATGTGATGATCGCCCCGGTGATACCGGGCCTGACGAGCCACGAAGTGCTGCCCATCATGGAAGAGGTGGCTAATAGAGGTGCACGAAGCGCCCGCTACATCATGGTGCGCCTAAACGGCCATATTGGACGTTTGTTCGAAGAATGGTTGGAGGCGAATTATCCTGATCGAAAAGAAAGGGTTTTGAAACTGATCCGGGAGACCCATGGAGGAACCTTGAATGAGAATCGCTGGGGGGTTCGAATGAAGGGTGAGGGAGAAGTGGCAGCCCAGGTGAAAGCCATGTACAAAGTGGGCCTCAAGCGGTTCTTTAAGGGGCGCATGGCCCCGGCCTATAACAGAGACCATTATCCACTTATGCGGGATAGGCAATTAAGGCTATTCTAGAAAAGAAATGGCCCCGCATTGCAGGGCCACTTCATCGTATCGTTGATTTATTCTAGCGCTTGGATAGATTCATGAATCGCTCATAAAGAGGATTCTTTTGAACGCCCTCATTGCTGAAGTCCTTGACCTCGAATTGCTGGTACAATTGGATCAGCATCTGGTAATACTGGGCGGCATTCTGAGCATCCTGTTCAACCAGCTTGCGCTTGGTGCCCTTGAACTGGTTGTAGTAGAGGAGTTCTTCATCCAATCGATCGGCGTAAGCCATGACCAGGTCGTGTCCCTTGTCATTGGCCCCTGCACGATAATAAGCCTCGATCAGTCCAAAAACGAAATAGTTGAAACCGAATTTTTCGATCGGCATCTTCTCCATGGCTAGATCGGCCACCTCAATGGCCTTTTCGTTCTTACCTTCCTTGGCAAGCTCCATGGCCAGGCGACCATAGATGTTCCGCAAGTTGAAGCTAAGACGACGATTGGTCTCATCGAGATACACGTTGGGATCCTCCATATTTCCAAATTCGAATTTGGTCATGAGGTTATCATACATCCTGTCGGTATCGATCTCACCAAAGTCAAGCCCTCTATTGGGAGAGGTGTTCTCGTAGGGTACAAATCGATAAGCCATCCCCTCGAGACGGAAGTACTTCTCGAGCCAGAAGTAGGACTTACTGCTATTCCCCACGGTGATGGAGAAATAGATCGGACGCTCCCAGTTGTTATTGGCGATCAGGTCGACGACCATGATATCCCGCTTGGATAGGATATTGCTTCCGAGGTCCCAATCGATGTAGGGAAGGATCCGGCTGGTATCCTTGGGCGAAACGACGTTGTTGCGTAGAACCGCTTCCTTATCCACAGGGACGCGAAGTTTCTTCACGGGATAGAACTGGAGCGACTTGGACCCCATGGCCAGGAAACGGGTCTTTGGATCGTCACTCTTCACGAACTTGATGAAATCATCGATCATCCAACGTCCCTTGACCCCGATATCTCTGAAATAGATCACATCACGGGTTCCCTGTTTGTATTGATTCCAATCGAAGCTGAAGGGAACCGGAGCACCCTCATAGGCCGCTCGGCGCATCTGGTCGATATACCAATCCGTGTTGAGAAGAGAAAGGTTCACAACGCGGACATCGGTCCTATACCCCTCTACCTCCTGGACATACCAAAGAGGGAAGGTGTCATTATCTCCATTGGTGAATAGGATGGAATTCGGCTCGCAACTGTCGAGGTATGCCCTGGCGATGTCACGTGCGGTATAGCGGTTTGAGCGATCGTGATCATCCCAATTTTCCTTGGCCATGATTCCGGGGACGAGTAGGAGGCACAACCCACCTACAAGCCAGGCCGTTGAACTTTTCTTCATGGATTCCTTGAGAAGTTCGAAGATGGCCAGAACACCCAATCCGATCCAGATGGCATACACATAGAACGATCCTACAAAGGCGTAATCCCGTTCACGGGGCTCAAAGGGTTTGTGATTGGTATAGATCACGACGGCCACTCCGGTAAAGAGGAAGAACAGGAGGGTGGCCCATGCATCTCGCCAATCGTTCTTGAACTGGAAGTACAGTCCGACCAGACCGAGAATGAAGGGAAGAAGGAAGTATTTGTTATGGGCAGGGTTATCCTTGATCTCGGAGGGAAGGTTGTCCTGTGGTCCAAGGCGAATGCTATCCACAAATGGGATCCCACTGATCCAATTCCCCTTGGTCAGCTCCATGTGACCTTGCTCATCGTTCTGGCGGCCGGCGAAATTCCACATGAAATAGCGGAAGTACATGTAACCGAGCTGATAGTTGAAGAAAAATCGAAGGTTGTCACCAAAGGTGGGCTTCTCATTCTCATTCCGAAGCCCGGCGATCTTGACGTAATTCTGGACATGTCCTGGATCATCCGACCACATCCGTGGGAAGAAGCCTGTATATTCCTTGTCGTAATTCGGCACGGATTCTTTTTTATCATCCGTCATGATATAGCGGGCATCAATGGAATAGGTCTTGCCGGAATTCGCAACGAATTTCTCGGCCTCCGCTTTTTGGCGGAATTGCTGAACCTCGCGTTCGCCATCCAAAACACTGAAACCTTTCATATAGGTGGGACTTCCATCCTTGAAAGGCTCATTTCGATCGTAGGTGGCATTGAAGAACCGGCCATAAAGGACAGGCCAGTCCCCATACTGAACACGATTGTAATAATCGAGGAGGGAAAGTGCATCCTCGGGGTTATTCTCGTCGATGGGGGTGTTCGCATTGGATCGAATGGCCAGGACGAGGAATGAGGAATACCCGATCATCAAAAAGATGACGGCGAGGATCGCCTGATTGATCAGAGGTTTGTTGTTCTTTCGTGTGTATTTGAGTCCCCAAACAGCCAATCCGGTTAGAACCAACAAGGCAAAGACGGTTCCACTATTAAAGGGGAGGTTGAATGAATTGACAAAGATGATCTCCGTCTTTCCAAGGATGTTCAAAACCAACGGAATGATTCCCTTGAAAACGATACCGAGCACAGCGAGGGAAACCAGGTTGGCGATGACAAACCCACGAGTGGTATGATTGGGGAATTTCTTGAAATAGTAGATCATGCTCATAGCGGGGATGGTCAAGAACACCAAAATGTGCACCCCGACGGATAGACCGACGATGAAGGCGATCAGGATCAGCCAGCGGTTGGCGTAGACATCCGAATCCACCGCCTCTTCCCATTTCAGGATCATCCAGAATGCCATGGCAGTGAAAAAGGAGGACATGGCGTAAACCTCACCCTCGACTGCAGAGAACCAGAATGAATCAGAGAAAGTATAAGCAAGCGCACCTACAGCACCAGAACCCAAGACCGCGATCATCCGCGCCTGATTGAATTCACCAAAGCGCATGGAGAGTTTGCGTCCCATGTGGGTGATGGTCCAGAAGAGGAATAGGATGGTAAAGGAGCTGGAAAAAGCAGACACCAGGTTAACCATCATGGCCTGTTTGGTGACATCGCCGAAAGCGAAACGACTCATGGCATTTCCGATGAGCTGGAAGAAGGGGGCACCGGGAGGGTGTCCTACCTGCAGCTTGACGGAGGTAGCGATATACTCACCACAGTCCCAGAAACTTGCCGTAGGCTCGATGGTCGAGACATAGACAAAGGATGCGATGGCAAAGATGGCCCAGCCGAGCCAATTATTGATCTTGTTGAAGTTCTGAACCATAGGTCAGGGATTAATAGGCATTGGTGGCGAATTTAGTAAAATAGACCTATGAGCGACCTTAACAAGCTGTTAAAGACAGCCATTTCGGTTCAAAGGGCCCGTTAAAATTTTCCCAATGAAAACCTTGGAGGTTTTAAAAAGTTGTTATTTTTGCTGCCCGATTTGAGACAATGCCCCATCGTCTAATTGGCAGGACAGCAGATTTTGGTTCTGTACGTCTAGGTTCGAGTCCTAGTGGGGCAACAACAGATCACACAAACCCCTTGCATGTCAATGACTTGTGAGGGGTTTTTCTTTTTGAATACTCAATGGCTTCAAAAATTGAATTTGCTAAGAGTATTGTCCAATTGTTGAGATAAAAAGACCAAATTCTGAATGAGGATGGGAAAATTCAGATAATCAATTTTCCAAAACATCCACCTCCAACCAGGTAAAAGGGCCTTCAGGTAGGTCCCAGGAGACGGATGCGTGGGTCGGAATGTAGACCCCATTGATCTCTTTCCAACTCGAAGGATCCAACTCCACCCGCCAATTCACTAGCTTGTTTAAATCCTGATTGAAGCGCAAGGCTTCTACCCAAGAAACTTTCCCCTCCTTGTCGAAATGAAATGTGACATCCACCTGACCTTCCGGATAGTCCATCGAGGCGACCGCGGATCGATCATCTACAGAGGTCCAACGGATAAAGGGCTTTCTGACTGCAAATGGGAACCAAACGATCTCTGAAAGATAACGGATCGCG
>JAJLJK010000218.1:0-2569 GCA_033844885.1 Bacteroidota bacterium
ACGGGCCAAATGGGAAAGTGTTGGTTCTAATATCGAGTGGTTCCTGGTAAGGAATAATCGATCCGAAAGGACCGCGGAGACCGGTATCATCTGCCTGGTGCCCAATGATCGGCCTTTGCGTTCGGATTGGATGAGTGAGGACTTCAGGCAATTGCTGGCCAAGGTCGACTCGGTCGAATATCGGCATGCCCATGGATGGGCTGGAGAATTGGAAACCGAACAGGAGATCGCCTACCTGCCAGAAAAACAGGGGTGTAACCTTCTGGTCAATAGTATGGTGATCCTTCCAGACGGTCAGGTGACGGTTTGCTGCGCAGATCTCAACCAGCGTGGAGTGGTAGGGAATATCCTGAAAGAAGAACTCTTCGACCTGTATGCCAGTCCATTGAGACTCGGTATGATCGACCGGATGGCAAAAGGACAAAAAGATCAGATCCCACTATGTCAGGATTGTGAAACCTTCTAAGAAGGATCAACGACCTGCGTACATCGAATCGTAGTAATCCCTGTATGCTCCGCTTGTGACATTATCCAGCCATTCGGTATTGGCCAGATACCAATCCACGGTCTCTGCCAATCCTTGCTCGAAGGTCACTGAGGGCTCCCAACCCAACTCTTCCTTGATCTTGTTCGCATCGATAGCATATCGGCGGTCATGGCCTGGGCGATCCTTGACGTAAGTGATCAAACCTTCTGAGGTTCCCTTTGGGCGATCGAGTTTCTCGTCCATGATCCTGCAAAGAACCTTGATAAGATCGATGTTCTTCCATTCATTGAATCCGCCAATGTTGTAGGTCTCTGCATTCTTTCCCTGGTGGTAGACCATGTCGATGGCTCTGGCGTGGTCGATCACGTATAGCCAATCGCGTGTGTATTTTCCATCGCCGTAAACCGGAAGACCTTTGTTCTGGCGAATGTTGTTGATGAAAAGAGGGATCAGTTTCTCTGGAAACTGATGGGGACCGTAGTTATTGCTGCAATTGGTCAGGACGTAAGGCAGACCATAGGTCTCACCATATGCACGGACAAAATGGTCCGAACTTGCCTTGGAGGCAGAATAAGGTGAATTGGGATCATACGGAGTAGTTTCCAGGAAGAGGCCCGTCTCGCCAAGAGTTCCATAGACCTCATCGGTAGATATGTGGTAAAATCGCTTGTCCTCCCACTGGTCCTTCCAGAGATCCCTGAAGGCATTCAACAGATTCACCGTCCCGATCACATTGGTGCGAACAAAAGCAAGAGGATCGGTAATGGAGCGATCCACATGACTCTCAGCAGCGAGGTGAATGACTCCTTCCGGGCGATACTTCTCGAAGATCGCCTTCATGGCATTGGCATCCACGATATCGGCTCGTTCAAAAATATAGTTGGGACGATCCTGAATGTCTGTCAGGTTCTCGAGATTTCCGGCATAGGTCAGGGCATCGAGGTTAACGATCCGAACCTCCGGGTATTTCTCAACGAACAGGCGTACCACATGGGATCCAATGAATCCGGCACCACCGGTAATAAGGATGGTCTTTTTCATGATCAGGCAGGGACTTTGAATAAGGGGGAGAAATCGGGATCACCTTCGAGATTCCTCTTGATTTCGGAAAATAAAGCCTTGGCATCTCTCAAAGGTTCGTCCGTCAGACTCTCCAAAGAGATAGCCAGGGTTCTGCCTTTCTCAAGGGTGAGGACAATCTCGAACAAATGAATGTCCACAGCACGAATATCCCTGAATTCCACTCGTTTGAATCGGTGAAAGAGGGTCTTTCGATGGTCTATCCCATCTTCGTCGATGCGCAGGATGGGGCCAAATCTTTTCGAGAAGATCCCGATCAGCAATGAATTGATCGCGATCTGAAGGGCTAAAACCAGAGAGAAGTTCCAACCGTCGATCCAGATGGAAAAGGCAGCATATATCAGGGCCACACCACCTGCGATCCAATTCAGATTTCTTAACCAGCGAAGGGTTTCGGGATTTTGGGGGTAAATTTCTTTGTCCATCATTCCACTATTCGATCTCACGGACCTTCCTTTCCCAATTCCAGGCGTCTCTCATGGCATCCTCCAAGGTTAGCTCAGAGTGCCATCCCAGGACACTGGAGGCAAGGGAAGTGTCCGCCCAGGCTTCGGTAACATCACCATCTCGGCGAGGGGCAAAAGAATAAGGTACGGATTTCCCTGTAACCTTTTCAAAGGCTTGTATCACCTCCAGGACAGTCGATCCCTTTCCCGTACCGAGATTGAAGATCTCCATTGGAGATTCATTTCTTTCGTTGATGAGCCGATTCAATGCGGCTACGTGAGCTCTTGCCAGATCCACCACATGGATATAATCCCTGATGGCGGTACCATCTCTTGTGGGGTAATCATTCCCAAATACCTTCAGCTCGGGTCGCACACCGGCAACGGTCTGGGTAACGAATGGAACCAGATTTTGCGGGACGCCCAATGGAAGTTCTCCGATCTCCGAACTGGGATGGGCACCAACGGGATTGAAATATCGAAGGGCAATGACCTGGATCTTACCATTTTTGGAGGCATCTTTCAAGATCTCCTCTCCGATCTGCTTGGTATTGCC
>JAJLJK010000219.1:0-7731 GCA_033844885.1 Bacteroidota bacterium
ATGATCTCCACCCGAGAGCTGCTACCAACTCCCCTTAAATTCACATAGGTAAGGCTTCCGATCACGAGAAATGCTAGTACCCTCGGAAGCCATCCTCCAACATCGAACACATGTGCGACGTAATGGCCAAACGTGAAAGCGTACACCGAAAGGGTCAAGACATATCCCAGGATCAGAACCCATGATAGACTTCCGGCTAGACCTTCGTGATTGATCTCATTCAGGAAGGTGAACGCACCGCCACTTTGTTTGTATTTCAGGGAGAGCTGGCTGTAACTGTGGGCAGAGATAAAGGCAATGATCCCTGCTAGAAGAAAGCTGAACCAAGCCCATTGTGCGGAGTGTTCAATGACCACTCCAAGAACGGAGAAGATCCCTCCGCCAACCATTCCCCCGACAGCCATGGACCAAGTGGCGTTGAAGCCCATTTTCTTGTTCTCAGTCATAGGGGTATGGGTATTTTAGTGTGGTTGAAAGGTCAATCATCTTCCTTGTCCTCCATTTTCAGTATGGTTCCATCCGGGTTGAAAAGAACATCGAAAATCTCTCCCTCCCATTGAACCTCAGCCAAATACCTTGTCTTCTTGCTAGGGCTTTCCAGAATGGATGTTTCTGTTAAGCGGTGATCGGGAAACATGATGGGCAAGGTGTCTAGAATCCATTTTGGAAACTCAGATCCTGGGATCGATCTCTCAGTCAATTCCCAATTCCCTTCTCTGGAAAAGACCACTGAATGATCTATCCCGTCCATTTCAAACTCCGCTTCAAAGCTGCCTAACTCCATTTCCCAATGCAGATCCTTTATTTCTGGATAGTCCTTATGGAAAGCAGTCAGAACTTTTTCTGGGACACGCAACCTTTCTTCCCGACAAGAGGTAGATAATAGTGAGAGGCAGGCCAGAAAGACAAAGGGTTTTTTTATCTGAATCATTACGAACCTTAATTTACAAAATGAAAATAGTAGGTATTTCTGCAACTGTCATGAAGCATCCGGTCAAATTATCGTAAGATCGCGCCAAATCCAAAGAATATGGAAACGCGAGATGCAGTAGGTAATATTCTCAATGACGGAGATACCGTCATCGCTACCAAAACCTTAAAGGTAAAGGGAACCAATATCAATCTTAAGCGTGGAGATAAGATCAAGGGAATCCGATTGACCGATGATCCGCAGCAGGTCGAATGCCGGATCGGAAAGGCCACCATCGTCCTTAAGACCGAATTCTTCAAGAAGGCTTAACCTCAATAGAGGAATGAGTCGGATATCAGGATAGTCCATTCACCTTTTCAAGGATCCTTTTCTCCCGTTCCATCCTTTCGAGCAGTACCGGTTGTGCGGCCCGGACCTGGCAATCACTGATCCCACATCGTTCACAGGTGACACCAACCTCTCTCTTTTCAATGGCCGGGTCTTTGAGGAACCCCACTTTCCGAGAGGACTTTTTATTGATAGCGATACCGATACAAACGGAACGCGAACGGTTTTCCCGGAACGGATCTCGATTGGCAGCAGCAAGGACCAGGTATTGTTCGTTGTTGTTTTCGAAATGGGATACTTGGGCAGCAAGGGAAAGGTCTTCCTGATTGAAATACCCCGTTGGGTCTTGAAGTACCTCAAGGCTGATCCATCGACGACAATAATGCTCATGACCCATGGTTCCATGCGGTTCGTGATACCGATCCAGGTGCATTTCTTTGGTCAGGTGAAAATGAGGACTACCGGAGCGATTCTCAAATCGCAAAAAGAACAGGTCTTCCAATTCAAAGGAACCCGGGAGGATGTTCGTCATTCGCTGAAAGAAGGTTTCAGCACTGTCTGAATATTTTTTAAGGATCTTCATTAGCGAGGAAGGATCCCACTTCTCCTTCATCAGCCACTTCTCGAGATCTTGAGAAAGGGGCTTTCTGGGAATCATCAACGCACCTGCAAAATAACTCGCGCGGAAATTATTAAGGGCTTCCTCAAAACTGCTGAAGTGGATCCAGGTGAAGGTCTTCGGACGTTGATTCACCTTTAGGGTAGCATAGGCAAGTTCTTTAGCAAGGATGAAGGTCCTTTGGGTTTCAGATACATTTTTACCGATATAGAGCTTGGGTCTTTTTCCGGAGGTGAAAACACTACGTACGCCTGCCAGGTCTCCGAGCGTCTCCAATTGTTCGTAATCAATGATGTACTGAAACTCTTCTATCAGCACTTCCTCCAGATCCTTGCTGGTCAACTTACCTTCGGGATCCAGACCATAGCGGTGGGCCGCCTGCTCCGCTGCCTCCTCCAGATCCGGAAAATAATTGAGGTGCGCTTCCTGGTAGGCCCTGAGAGCCGTGAGGTAAAAACTCTCGCGCGTAATGTTGTGCATCCTCGAGATCTCAAAGATCGTACTCAGAAAAGCACTGAATTTTGCCGGTGCCTGGGCTAGGATATCGATGGCCGTTTGTTCCTCGATCCCGAAAAAATCCAAAGGGATCTCTTTGAGAATGCCACTATTCAAGATATCGGCCACCGGTGCCAAATTCCCTTTCAGACGCGAGGAGACAAGCTCATCGAATGTCGCATCAAGGGCATCGGCAAGCAGGAGGATCTTATCGTGTTTGGGATATTTCTTCCCCTTTTCTATTTCATTCAGATAGGACTTTGAAAGCCCGGTCTTCTTGGCCAGCCCGAACAAGCTGAGTCCTTTCTCATTTCTCAACTGCCGCAATTTCAGACCAAAGGTGATGCGGATGACCTCTTCGTTGTTGGGATTCATCTATTTGGATTTGTGCCATTCAAAGCTACAAATCTGCAGCTTACCGTTCATTTTCAGCGAAAAATATAAAATAGCGAACGTTCGCTTGTGAAGAACGTTTTTGTTCTCTATGTTTGAAAAGTCAAAACCCCATTCCCATGAATACCACAATGTTATCACTTGCTTACGGTCTTAATATCCGCGGTGCGGTAGAATCTGAATATGAAAAGGTCCTCCATCCGGATTCCTTGAGATTCCTTCTTCGTTTACATCAACATTTCGACGCCGAGCGTCGTCAATTGCTGGTGGAGCGCAAGGAAAGGTTGGCGGCCTGGAGATCCGGAGAACAAACCTTGGGTTTCCTATCAGACACCAAGGTCATCCGAGAAAAGGACTGGAAAGCTGCTACCCTGCCCGAAGAGATCGCTGATCGACGGGTAGAGATCACCGGTCCGGTAGATCGGAAGATGATCATCAACGCCCTGAATTCTGGGGCCAATGTTTTCATGGCTGATCTCGAAGACAGCAATTCGCCCACCTGGACCAATCTGATGGAAGGCCAATTGAACCTCTTTGATGCTGTAAGAAGGACCATTGAGTTTCACGACTCTGAGAAGGACAAGACCTATAGTTTGAACGAAGATCCCGCTGTTCTCTTTGTCCGCCCTCGGGGACTTCATCTGGATGAGGTTCATCTTCAATACGAGGAGCACTCATTTTCGGCCAGCCTGGTTGATTTTGGTCTGTTCTTCTACAACAATGCACGTTATCTGGTTGAGAAGGGCTCAGCACCCTACTTCTATCTTCCGAAATTGGAGCATTGGAAAGAGGCCCGCTGGTGGGACCGAGTATTCCGTTTTGCTCAGGATTATCTAGGGATCCCGCAGGGAACCGTCAAAGCCACTGTACTCATTGAGACCCTTCCCGGTTGTTTCCAGGCAGATGAGATCATTCATGCATTGCGCGACCACAGCGCGGGCTTGAATTGCGGGAGATGGGATTACATCTTTTCCTATATCAAGTGCACCAACTACCTGACCCCGGATCGGGATCTGGTGACCATGACCACGCCCTTCATGAAGGCGTACACCGAATATGTGGTTTCAGTTTGCCATCGACGAGGCGTTCATGCCATGGGCGGAATGGCTGCACAGATCCCTATCAAGTCCGATCCTGAGGCAGATTCAATTGCTCGTGAGAAGGTTCGGGCCGACAAGACCCGCGAAGTGAAATTGGGTCATGATGGTACATGGGTTGCGCACCCCGGGCTGGTGAGCCTGGCCAGGGAGGTATTTGACCAGTATATGAAGACCCCCAACCAGATATCCAAACAGGTGCTTGCCTTTCCGGATGCAGAGGATCTTGCGAGACCTGCAGAAGGCAATATCACTTTTGGAGGAATTAGGAAGAATGTGGAGGTGACCTTGCAGTATTTCAGTGCCTGGTTATCAGGTCAGGGAGCTGCTGCCATCCACCATCTCATGGAGGATGCTGCCACCGCCGAGATCTCCAGAACTCAATTGTGGCAATGGGTTCACAAACGAGCCATGACAGCAGAGGGTCATTCCGTGACCCTCGACTGGATCAAGGAGATCATTCAAGCCGAAGCTTCCGCCTTGAAAGATGGAAGAATGCCCGAAACATGGGTGCCATATCTGGAGGATGCAGCGCTATTGCTCGAGAAGCTCGTGGCGGCAGAAGAACTCCCTGATTTCTTTACCACCATTGCCTATCCGACCTTGAACAAACTTCACGACGTACAATAGAATTTCACCAACCCCTTAACACCCCCTTACCGATGAAAACAAAAGAAGAGATCGCAAAGGATATCCAGCATGAGTGGGACACCCATGCGCGCTGGGAAGGTATCTATCGACCTTACACCGCCGAGGATGTCCTCAGGTTACGTGGCAGTTACACCATCGAGTACACCATTGCCAACCTCATGAGTCGAAAACTCTGGGATAAACTACAAACACAACCCTGGATCGCCGGACTGGGCGCCCTTACCGGAAATCAAGCCATTCAAGAGGTCGCAGCTGGTTTGGAGGCCATTTACCTCAGTGGCTGGCAAGTAGCCGCAGATGCCAATCTCGCAGGATCCATGTATCCCGACCAGTCTCTGTATCCAGCCAATAGTGTACCTGCAGTCGTCCAAAAGATCAACAATGCCTTGCTGCGAGCTGATGAGATCGCTTCAGTCAATGGGACAGATGACAAAGAGTGGTTGGTACCGATCGTAGCGGATGCTGAAGCCGGATTCGGAGGCAATCTCAATGCCTATGAATTGATGAAGGGAATGATCCGTTCCGGAGCAGCTGGTGTCCATTTCGAAGACCAGTTGAGTTCGGCCAAAAAGTGTGGACACCTGGGCGGAAAAGTTTTGGTTCCTACCAGGGAGGCCATCGACAAATTGGTTTCTGCACGCCTTGCGGCGGATGTGATGGGCGTGCCCACCATTCTGATTGCCCGTACGGATGCTGATGCTGCGGGTTTGATCACCTCTGATATCGATCCGCGTGACCACGAATTCCTCACCGGCGAAAGGACACCAGAAGGATTCTTCAAGACCAAGGCGGGAATAGAACAAGCCATTGCTCGGGGATTGTGCTATGCACCTTACGCAGACCTCCTGTGGATGGAAACCTCGCATCCGGATATCTCTGAAGCCCGACGTTTTGCTGAGGCGATCCATGCCAAGTATCCCGGAAAACTTCTTGCTTATAATTGCTCTCCTTCCTTCAACTGGGCATCCAAACTGTCCGAAAAGGAAATGGAAACTTTCCGCGAAGAGCTGGCAGCCCTGGGATATCGATTCCAATTCATCACATTGGCAGGTTTCCATGCACTGAATACCTCCATGTTTGAGGTGTCCAAAGCGTATAAGGAGAGAGGCATGGCTGGATACTCACAACTTCAGCAACGCGAATTCGCCCTTCAACAGGATGGATTCACTGCTGTGAAGCATCAGGCATTTGTGGGTACCGGATATTTTGATGCCGTTCAGAATATTGTGACCGCAGGAAAGACCAGTACGACCGCACTTAACGGAAGTACCGAAGTGGCACAATTCGCATAAGGACTGTTCACGGTTTATTTTAGGTTGAAGACGAGCGACGATCACTTCAGTGGCGTCGCTCGTCTATTTTGGAGGTGAGAGGAATCCGTACCTTTGCATCCGCATGCAAACCACAACTGAAAAGCGGGATATCCGCGCACTGTCAAAGGACGAGCTCAAAGAATTCTTCATCTCGAGGGGAGAAAAGGCCTTTAGGGCCCAGCAGGTCTATGAATGGCTTTGGCAGAAGTCGCTGAAGAACTTTGATGAAATGACCAATCTCTCCAAACCCCTTCGGGAGATGTTGAAGGCCGAGTTCTCGATCAATTACGTTCGCGTCGATCACATGCAGCGAAGCGAGGACGGCACCATCAAGAATGCAGTGGAATTGCACGATGGAAGGATCGTAGAATCGGTCCTGATACCGACGGAAAAGAGGATAACAGCTTGTGTATCCAGCCAGGTTGGATGCAGCCTGGATTGTACCTTTTGTGCGACTGCCCGCCTCAAGCGAATGCGAAATCTCAATCCTGATGAGATCTACGATCAGGTGGTGGCCATCAAGGAACAGGCGAAGACCTACTTTGGGCGCCCGTTGACCAATATCGTTTTCATGGGGATGGGTGAGCCCCTTCTCAATTATAACAATGTACTGGCTGCGATCGACAAGATCACCTCACCCGAGGGTCTGAACATGTCCCCCAGACGGATCACCCTCTCCACAGTGGGTCTGGCCAAGATGATCAAGAAATTGGCTGATGATGAAGTGAAGTTCAATCTTGCTCTTTCGCTTCATTCCGCCCTGGATGACAAGCGTTCGGAATTGATGCCCATCAATATCAAGAATCCACTGGTGGATCTCGGAGAGGCCTTGATGTATTGGTACAAGAAAACAGGCCGCAGGGTCACATATGAATATGTGGTATGGAAAGGGATCAATGATTCACAGGAGGATGCCGATGCCCTGGCTAGGTTCTGCCAGATCATTCCCAGTAAGGTGAACCTGATCGAGTATAATCCCATCGACGATGGACCCTACCAGCAAGCGGATCCGGAGGCATTGGACATGTACGTCCAAACCCTTGAAAGGGTAAATGTGGTCGCAAAGGTGCGGCGAAGTCGGGGGAAGGACATCGATGCAGCCTGCGGACAACTCGCCAACAAATCTGTCTGACCCTATTGGGTGATCCCCATCAGGTCGAGAAGGAAAGCATATTCCATAGCTACCTCACGCAAGGGTTCAAATCGACCACTTGCACCACTATGCCCGGTTTTCATGTTGGTGTAAAGCAGTAGGGGTTTCGATGGATCCGTCCTTTGATCCCTCATCCTGGCCACCCACTTCGCCGGCTCCCAATATTGAACCTGACTGTCATGTAACCCCGTGGTCACAAGCAGAGCCGGATAATCTCTCTTCTGAACATTGTCATAGGGAGAGTAGCTCAGCATGTATTCGTAATAGGTCGAGTCATTGGGATTTCCCCATTCATCGTACTCCCCGGTAGTAAGGGGGATACTTTCATCAAGCATCGTAGTGACCACATCGACAAAAGGAACGCCAGCGATCACGCCCTTCCAAATTTCCGGTCGCATGTTGATTACGGCCCCCATCAAAAGACCTCCGGCGGATCCTCCTTCGGCGAAGAGCATCTCTTTTCGGGTATATCCACTCTCGATCAGGAACTCCGCACAATCTATGAAGTCGGTGAAAGTGTTCTTCTTTTGGAGGAGTTTCCCATCCTCATACCATGGACGACCCAGGTAGGAACCTCCACGAATGTGGGCGATGGCAAATATGAATCCACGATCCAGCAAACTGAGTCTTAAACTGCTGAAAGTGGGGTCGACCGTATATCCATAGGAACCATATCCATAGAGCAGCAATGGATTTCCGTTCGCCTTTTTCAGGTCCTTTCGATAGACCATGGAGATCGCTACCTTCTTACC
>JAJLJK010000220.1:0-25744 GCA_033844885.1 Bacteroidota bacterium
TAATGCATAGCCACCTCAACGGGAATACTATTCTTTTCCCCCTCCATGTAAATAACATTCGGAATGAGGGTTTCGCGGTTCATGTCGATGAACTCAACGAATTCTTTCAACCCTCCTTCGGAAAAGAAGGTCTCCTTTTGAACAGGTTCGCCATTCTCGTCTAGCTCACGAAGGTCGATCAACTCGATCTTGACCCCTTTGTTCAAAAAGGCGAGCTCCCGCATTCGGCTTGCGAGAATGTCATAGTGATAGACCGTCTCCTGAAAAATGGTATCATCCGGTTTGAAGTGAACCTTTGTACCGCGGATATTGGTTTCTCCGACCTTAGCGACCGGAGCCATCGGAACTCCCTTCTGATACTCCTGTACCCAAACTTCTCCCTTCCGGTGAACCTCAGCCTTCAAATGGGAACTAAGTGCATTGACACAGGAAACCCCAACACCGTGTAGACCACCGGAAACCTTGTACGAATCCTTATCGAACTTTCCACCTGCGTGGAGAACCGTCATTACGACCTCGAGGGCAGAACGTCCTTCCTTTTCATGAAAATCAATGGGAATTCCACGACCATCATCGATCACCGAGATGGAATTATCCTCATGGATCGTTACTTCAATATTGCTCGCATGACCGGCAAGAGCCTCATCGATCGAGTTATCGACCACTTCATACACAAGGTGGTGCAATCCCCTGACGCCGGTATCACCGATATACATACCAGGACGCTTGCGAACAGCTTCCAGACCTTCAAGGACCTGGATGCTACTGGCACCGTATTCCTTCATTTCCTCACTCATAGTAGAATCCAATGATTATTAGGGCAAAAAGCAAATTTACAGTAATGAATAAAAAACCCGGGGTGGACCCGGGTATAAAACACCTTGTTTTTTCACATTTTTTTCAACAGGGAGCGATTTTTTCAACAAAAAGGTGCTGGGAGTGGGTAGGGATCAAAATTTGTAAGACAATCCTAAATTAAACCTGATCCTCTGAACGGGGTATCCCATCCATTCCTGATAATTCTGAGACAACAGGTTGGTCACATTCAGATACGCATTCAGATTGTCATTATAGTAGTACTGAACCCCAAACTGTGCATCCAGATATCCATCCAGCTTTTGCGCATACCAGGTCTCGTCACTCGTGTGAGCCCAGCGCTCTCCAACATACTGCCAATCTGTGGAGAAGGCGATCTTCTCTTTCCACGTGTATTTAAGTCGTAAGCCGGTACGCAATTCAGGCAGATGCCATGCGTGTTCCTGAGTAGAGGTGTTGTACTGATTGTATTCACCATACGCTAAAACATCTAGGGGGCCATCTGCACTCCACTCGATCCCACCCTGAAGGTTGAGGACCTTGATGTCATCATAGACCACATTGAATCCGGCGATCTGATCTGGAAGTGGAAGGTCGGGTGAGCGATAGAAAAGGGCTTTGTTTCGAAGGATGTTATAGCCTCCACCTATCCGGTAGTTGAGATTTCGGGCGAGGATCCCCCTAAGATTGGCATAGATCTTATTGTATCCGGAAGCCGCGAGCTCCACCCTCGGGTTGATATAAGGGTTCATTTGCGAAAGATCCCACATGCTGGTGTTGTTGACGTCTCCCACCCAACCTGCATCGAAGGTCAGTACCCTTTCGACCAGGGTGGTACTGATCTTGAAATAGGGAGCAAAGAAAAAGCTCTTGTTGTCGGCCGTGATCTCATACTCGTCTGCAGGTCCGCTGGTCACAGAAAAATTCATCCCAACAGTGAAATTCACCTTTCCCCAATTACTGGAGATATGAGGGATGAATCCGATCAGAAAGAGTCGCGGATTGACCACCGAATCAAAGCCTGTGGACTGGTATTGTGCTTTCAGGTCTATATAAAGGTCCTCTTCCTTGGCCTTCACCAACCATGTGTTCGAAAAGTCCAGGTCGTGCTCCAGTGCTCCGTACTGGTCCCCCATGATATTGTAAGCCAATCCGGCATTTCTGAATACACCCGGTCTCCTTTGTCCTCTTTGGGAGAATTCGACATAGGCCTTGGCATGCTTGTATTGCTGTCCTGGAGCCTTTTCCCCGTAATCGAGTGAATCAATATCGGCAGCCGCTTCCGGCACCCCGTAGTACCGTATGGTATTGTAGTTGCCCTCCACTCCAAAATTGAATCGAAGGTCTCTCATGAGCTTCTTGCCGTCAAAGCCGATCTGATTGCGGGAAAGGGCATTGTTGTCAAAAGCGATGCCGGTGACTCCCGATTGGGTACTAAAATGACTGGCCCTTACCCCCCATTGAAAATCCCGGTTTCGGGTATTCCCGATGAATAATTCGACCTCTGGAGTAACATACATTCCCATACCCACCTTGATGAAATTGTGGGGTAACCTCGGAAGTCGGGCCCCAGAGATCCGAAGGGGAGGAATGGGTTGAGGGTTGAAGGTCAGGTCCACCGGACGGTTGGGAACCTCATACTTCACGTTGATCTTCTTGGTTGTACTGTCCGCAAAGGTCGGCTGACCTGAGATCTTGACAGCTTCCTTAATATTCGCTCTATATCTGGCGGTGACATCGATGGTCACCTGACCAATGTTCTTCTCATCCGTAGGTTGCGCCACGAGGATGGTGGCAGGAAGGACGAGGGCTATGATCTGAAAGATTCTTTTCATCTGGGGGATTTTTTAGAATTGGGTTGAATCCATTTTGATCTGGTTCTTCTGCAACTCCCGCTCTTCTTGCTCCTGTTTCTGTCGATCTGATTCATCCGAGATCTTCTTTTTCAGGTCAAGGGCTTTTTGAACCACCTCTTCGCTGTAATCATCAGAAATGATGAAATCCAAGGTGTAATTGGCCTGGAAGGCATCACCCAATCGCCAGTAGTTATCCGCCAGGACCAAAAGGGCCTGGTATCTCCATCTCTGGTAGGATGGAAGGTCATCGATCAATTTGAAAATGGTCTCTTTGGATTCTTCGAATTTGCCATTGAGATTCTGTATGTAGGCTATGTGGTAGAGGGCCTCGGCCTGCGGTTCTCCCTTCGCGTTCCGATACAGCTCTTCATATGCCTGATGGGCACTAGGGATGTCCTTCATGGCAAAATAGGATCGAGCCTTGATCAACCTGGCCTCAGATTGGGCTTCGGGCGATACCTTATCGTCGTTCAGAACGATCTCAGCAAATTGAATGGCCTTTTGATAGTGCTCCAACTTGGCATGGGCTCTCATCAACCCGATATTCGCCTCCCTGAATCGAGAGATATCCTCAGAGAAAGAGATCAATTGCTCATAATATCCAATGGCCTGCTCATATTGCTGGTCATTCATTGAAAGACGTGCCAATTGGGCATAGGACCTTTCAGTGAATGAGGATCTGGGTCGGCTGACCACCTGTTCGTAGCTCTTCCTTGCCAGTCCTGTATTCTCTTTCCTCAAGGCACATTCGGCACGATAATAATGTGCTTCCGTAAAGAAGTACCCTTCTGGGAATCTCTTCAGGTAATTGTCAAATCCCTGAATGGCCTGATCACAATTTCCGAGGGAATACTGATCGAATGCGGCTGAATATACAGTTGTGTCAAGCGAGGCTTTCTTCACATCTGCAAAACTGATCCCTTCGACCCAGGTCACATAATCATCGATCCGATTTGCATCGGCATAGACCAATCGGGCAAATGAAATGGCCTCATTGGCTTCGGGCGTTGAAGGATATTTTTCCACCACCTCTTTCAAAGTGCTGATGGACTTTTCGTATTGCTCTAGATTTCGATAGATCACTCCAGAATTCAGTAGTGCCCTTTTGGTCAGAACTGAATTAGGGAAGTTGTTTCGGAAGGTGGTAAAGGCATTCAACGCCTTTTGATTCTCATCCATCTTCAGATAGGTCTCCCCCAACTCATACTGCGCATCAATGGCAAACTTGGATTGTGGGAAGCTATTGATCAGCCTTTGAAGCTGCTCCACTTTTTTCGGGTTATTGCCCTGAAGGCCAAGGCAAAGAGCATTTTGAAAACTAGCATAGGGAGCTTCATTGAAGGCCGGTGAGGTATACTGTCCATAATATTGACTGGCAGGCTTATAATTACCGGTCATGAAGTAACAGTCCCCTAATCGCAGACCTGCATCTGCCATACGCTTCGGATCGTTCAGGCGACTGTCCTTGAACAACCTGAAATTGGTGGCCGCTTCCTGGTATTTCTCCAGATTGAATAGGCAATACCCCTTGTTATATTGAGAAAGAGGGAATTCTGATAGATTGAACGATCCGGGTACCTTTTGAAAGGTCTCGTAGGCAGCGAGGGCTTCCTGAAATTGATCCTTTCTATAGAAGACCTCCCCTTTCCAATAGTACGCCAAGGCAACAAAGGTCTGGTTAACCGGATATTGAAGGGAGGTCGCGAACATTGCCAGTGCATTGTCCCACTGAGTGGCATTGAATAGCTCTACCCCTTTGAAGTAGGCCACCTTCTGATAGGCTTCACGTAGGTCCGGGGTATTCAATCCGGTCTCAGCGAGGGCCTCCAAGGCATTGCCATAATCTTTGGTAGTGAGGTACAAGTTGGCGAGATAACGATTCACCTCAGCCTTCGAATACGAGTCGGGATATTTCTTCAGGAATCGCTTGAAGGCATCGATCGCGGTCTCGTATGGGTTGGCCTGCTCATAACTCAGTTTTGCATAATTGAGCAATGCCGCTTCGTGGATGACCTCGTCCTCCCCCATCTCACTTGCTGCTTTGAAAGCACTCATAGCCTCGGTATTCTTGCCTTGTTTCAGGTAGGAATCTCCAAGGTAGTAGTAGGCTTTTTGAGCTAGTTCTTCAGGGCCCTTCACGATCTTGTTGAAGGATTCTTCGGATCTGGCATATTCTCCGATCCGGTAATAGGCATACCCCAGCTGAAAGTGATCATCATTCCTCATTCCCCCGCCATTGTCGCGGTAATATTCAAGGAAGGGAATGGCCTCTTTGTATTTCTTTCGCTTGAAATAGGCCTCCCCTACCAAACGAGCCACTTCGGGTGCCCGAGAAGCCACTGCATTATCCATAAGGGACCTTCCGATCTCCTCCAATTGATCATACTTTCCGGTCTGGTAATAGATCTGAGCCAGGTAATAGGGAATCACCGGGCCGAATTCCGCGTCTTCTTTCAGAGGCTCCAAATATTCGAGGGCAGTATTATAGTTGCTATCGAGATAAGATAGATGTCCGTAGTAATACCTCGCGGTCTTTCCTTGTTGCCCTTCGGCATTCAGTATCCTCCCGAAATTGAGTTTGGCATTCGAGTGGTCCTCACGCATGAATTGGGAATACCCGAGTTTGAAAAAGTAATCGGTCCTTTCTGAAATGGACAGGCTGCGTTGGTCGATTCTCAAAAGCCATTCCTCAGATTGCTTGTATCGCTTTCTCAAAAAGAAGTATTCTGCGGTTTTGAGAATCCCCTCCTTGACCCTGGAGCTTGCCGGATGGTGATCGATGAATTCTTCCATCAGGGTTTCGCCATCCTCGTTCATCAGGTAGACATTGGAGAGAGCTCGGTAGAACTCAGCTCGCTCGTACACCTCCGATTGTTTATTGTCTGATCTTTGCATGACCTGCTCAAACTGAGCAGATGCTGATGCATACAGCTGCTGGTCGTAAAGCTCTTTGGCCTTTTCGTAGTCCTGAATGATCGAGGACTCCCATCTTGTTTGCTGGGCTGTGGTGTGGGTATGAATACCCAAGAACACCAACGCCAATGTTGTGGCGAGGAAATTCTTCATGTGAAAAATCCGGATTTAGGTCAAAGGTAGGGGTATGCCATCCAGCATTCCTTTTTTCTGGGTCTGCTTTTTCAAGAGGAGAGTGTTAATTAAACGAAGCATTTCCCGAAAACCATACAATCGGTAAAAAAGAGATATCAACAGACGAAATTCATTGAAGGTCAGCGAATTGAACCACAGTTTCCACAAAACCCCTCAAGGGCAATATATTTCTACTCCTCACTCAGGACAACTTGTACAAGAAAGGAATCAGGGGTTCCGTTAAATCCCTTTCTTTGTAGTTCCAAACAAGAAGAAGAATGGCTGATTCCCCGGTTGTAGAACTTTCATCCGCGAACATCTATCAACGGGACCACCTTGTCCTATCGGATGTCCACCTCCGTATTCACCCTGGTCAGTTTGTCTACCTCATCGGTAGCACTGGCAGCGGAAAATCGAGTTTGTTGAAGACCCTTTATGGTGACCTTCCACTGCAAGAAGGAACCGGACAGATCGTGGGGCATGACCTCACAAAGTTGAAAGAACGGGACATTCCTTTCCTGCGGAGAAAGTTGGGGATCGTATTTCAGGATTTCCAACTCCTTACCGACCGATCCGTCAATGAAAACCTCCTTTTCGTTCTGAAGGCTACGGGTTGGAAGGACAAGAAAAAGATGGATGACAAGATCCAGGAGGTCCTGAAAAAGGTTGGAATGGGCACCAAAGGCCACAAGATGCCTTTTCAATTGTCGGGAGGGGAACAGCAGAGGGTCGCGATCGCCAGGGCTCTTTTGAATGATCCTGAGCTGATCCTTGCCGACGAGCCTACTGGGAATCTCGACCCTGGTACCTCGGAAGAGATCATGTTGTTATTGACCGAGATCTGCAAGACCGGAAGGGCGATCCTTATGGCCACGCATGACTATAGTTTGATCCTGAAATTCCCGCACCACACCATCAAGTGCGATCAGGGAAAGGTGATCGAAACTGTACAAACCAGCCTTTGATCCCATGCAGGGACTAAGTATCCTGATCGCTAGTTTCGGTCCTCCTGAAGAAGGCCTTGTGGATTCACTTTCCGACCAAGCACAAAGACTTGATATCCCCTTTGAGATATTGGTCTCAGATGATCAACCTTCTCAAGGAAAAGAGGAGGAGGATCCTTCATGGTCGATAAGAACCTTTTACCGACAGCAACCCTTGGGGAGGTCGGGAAATCGGAATTTTCTCGCCGATCAGGCAAAGTATCAACACTTGCTATTTCTGGACGGTGACTCAAAGATCGGCCATTCGGAATTCCTTTCTCGATATTGGATCGCGCGCGATCAAGCGCCTGTCATTTGCGGAGGGACCGATTATCAAACCCAACCACCATCCGCCGAAAGGCAACTTAGATGGAAATATGGAAAGGCTCGTGAAATAAGGTCGGCCAAAGAAAGAAATCAGAATCCCACTGCGGGTTTTTCCTCTTTTAACTTCTTGATCAGGGATGATCTGTTTCAAAGACTCGGATTTGACAATTCGCTCAATGGGTATGGTCATGAGGATACCCTCTTCGGAAAGACCCTGAAACATCATTGCATCGAGGTCCTTCATATTGACAACCCACTGATCCACATGGGTTTGGATACGAATGTGGAGTTTCTGGAAAAATCGCTACATGCGGTAGGAAACCTTTGGCAATTGATTCAGGAAGGTAAGGTGGATGAGGATATCACCCTTTACCATTGGTATTCGCGTCTTCAGAAGGCCCATCTTCTCAAAGCTTTTGCACACATCTTTCGCTTATTTCAAAAAAGTTGGGAAAAAAGGATCCTCGAAGAACATTCGCTCAGGGTACTGGACCTGTATAAGCTTGGATTCCTTTGCGTTCTGGCTAGTGACCAAGGGTCGAATAAAGATTGATCAAAGGTTGTCTTTCGCGTTCCCAGGTCAATTCCAACCTGGCTTGTCCCAATCCCTTGAGATAAGACTCCTTACCGTTCAACATCATCAATTTTGCCTTTTCGGCGATGGAATGTGGACGATGATCCGGAATGATCTCTCCGATCCCATACTTCTCGACAATGGATCGAACCTCCACCACCCCGGAGGCTAGAATGGGTATATCAGAGTGGATATAGTCAAAGACCTTATTGGGCAGACTGAATCGGTAATTGATGTTGGTATCCTTATCAAGACTCAACCCCACGTCTGCCAGTTTGGTAAATCCAAGCAGGCGATGATAGGGTTGTCGATCCACAAAAGTGACCCGATCCTCCAATCCGGCTTCGGCAGCCATTGCCTTCAATCGGGGTAGAACATCCCCGGAGCCGACCAATAATAGGTGGGCATTTGGAATGAGGGGTAACGCCTCTAAAAACTCTTCCATTCCACGGTCGACATTGATCCCGGTACCCTGGTTGATGAAAAGAAAACGACCTTCTGGTATTCCGATCTCCGATCGGGTGATGTTGGAGACCTCGCCAGGAGGATCGGCAATGTTTCGTACCACGATCAACTCTTTTCCATATTCCCTTTTGTAGAGATCCGCAATGGATCGATTGACAGTGATGATATGCTGAAGTTTCGGAAAAATGGCTTTTTCAATGGATCGCCATGCCCTTTTCACCCACGGGCGACCCTGGATCTCGGGCACACCGGTAAAATATTCATGGGTATCATAAACGATCCTTGACCCTTTGATCCTGCAAGCCAAAGCTCCTCCCAACAAGGTGTCCAGGTCATTGCAGATCAGGATATCAAATCTTTTGAAGAGCAAGTACCAGAATAACCTTAGGTTGAAACTGGCATAAAACAGGGCTCCCTTGGTGAACCACAACTTGAACCTTCGAGTGGAGTATGGACGCTCGATGGGCATCGAACCGGGCAACTCCCGGCCTACCCAATGCACATCGAATCCCATTTCCAGCAAAAGCATGGAAACCCGATGAACCCGGTTATCGGTGGTGATATCATTGGTCGTGACGATTATCGCCTTTTTCTTCATGCACCAAAAATGCGATTTCCCATTGAAAATCCTCTTCATGGTTGGGGCTTCGATTGTAGTTTTGACACATGGAACACCCACGAGATCTATCCATTGAGGATTTTAGTTATGACCTTCCTGAAGAAAGGATCGCCAAATATCCCCTTCCAGAAAGAGATTCTTCCAAATTATTGATATACCAAGAAGGAGCGATCCATCATTCGATCTTCAGAGAACTGGATAAGAATTTGCCTGAAGGATCCATGCTGGTGATGAATGATACCAAAGTGGTCCGAGCCAGGTTGATCTTTCCCCGAGGTGAAGGAAGGCGGGCGATCGAAGTTTTCTGCCTTGAGCCCACCCACGGAATGGATGTCCAGGTAGCCATGGGAAAAAAGGGAGAATTAGAGTTCAATTGCTTGGTCGGTGGAGCCAAAAAGTGGAAAGAAGATGCTCTTTTCATGCCATTGCCCGCCGAAGGGATCAGGTTAGGTGTGGAAAAACTGTCACGAAACGATGAGAATTTCACCCTTCGCTTCTTTTGGGAAGGGGATCTGACCTTTGCGGAGATCCTTGAGATCGCCGGTAGAACTCCGATTCCTCCTTATCTGAAAAGAGAAAGTGAAGAAGGCGATATAGCCCGATATCAAACCGTCTATGCCCGGTATGACGGGAGTGTAGCAGCGCCTACCGCAGGTCTTCATTTTACCTCTGAGGTTATGGAGAGATTAAGGGAGAAAGGGATCCAAACTCAACATGTCACCCTTCATGTAGGAGCCGGAACCTTTAAACCTGTCAGCAGTGAGAAATTGGAGGGTCATGATATGCATTTTGAGGAGATTCATGTCAAAAGGGATGTGGTTCGATCCATTCTTGAGCATTCCGGTGCTATCATCTCTGTAGGTACCACCAGCACCCGAACCTTGGAAACCTTGTATTGGTTGGGTGTGAATGCCCTCGAGGGAAAACCATTGGAGAGACTTCATCAATGGGAACCCTATCAGAAAGAGGAGCTTCCCACTAAAGTTCAAGCATTGACTGCACTTTTAGAATACATGGATGACCGGGGGCTGGGATCGATCTCGAGTAAGACTCAATTAATGATCGCCCCGGGTTATGAATACCGGGTCATCGATGGGTTGATCACCAACTTCCATCAACCCAAAAGCACTTTGATGCTATTGGTTGCAGCGGCCATCGGTGTGGATTGGAAAAAGGTCTACCACTATGCTCTTTCCAATGAATTCCGCTTTCTTAGCTATGGCGACAGCTCCTTATTGATGATCCCAAAATCCAAAAAAGTATAATGATCCGGATCCTACTTCAGGTCACCACCAGCCTTTCCTCCTTTTTTCAAACGGGCCCCACGGTCCATCCGGATACCCTTCATGCCTTGCCTGAGCCTGTGAAGGAATGTTCTGGTATCTCCCTTTCGGGGGATGGAGGCTATTGGGTGATCAATGACTCGGGCAACTCCCCCACCCTCTATAAGCTCGATGGAGAGGGCAAATGGCTGACCGAAGTACAGGTTCGAAATACACAGAATGTCGATTGGGAAGCTCTTGGCAGGGATGACCAAGGTCGGCTTTGGATCGGAGATTTTGGAAACAATCGAAATGCCCGCAAGGATCTGGTCATCTATAGGGTTCCGGAAACCGAGTTCCTCAAGACCATAAAACCGCATCGTTTTCGCTTTCACTATCCCGATCAGGAATCATTCCCTGAGGTACGCAACAAACGTCATCGCGATGCCGAATCCTTGATCCTTTGGGACGGGCGTTGTTTTGTCCTGACGAAGAACCGCACTGAACCCTTTGATGGACAGGTTCGATCCTATGAGATCCCTGTTACGGACACCGGATCGATCGCCAAAGCCATTTTCAGGGATAGTTTGATACTTGGAGAAGGTCCTATGGAGAATGATTGGATCACCGATGCGGCATTGAGTCCTGATGGTCGCCACCTTGCTCTTCTTTCCTATGGACATTTATGGATGATAATGGATGTTTCTCCACCGGACTTTTTTGGTGGGAGGATCGTCAAATTGCCATTCTCATTCAGATCACAAAAAGAAGCGATCTGTTTCAAGGACGATTCCACACTGGTGATCGGAGATGAGAGATACCTGGGCACCGGGGGATTCCTTTACACTGTCGACATTTCCTCTCCTCTGAAGGAGCATATTGAGATCCGGAAGAATGAGGTCAGGGTACCCGAAAAAGTATTCAGGGACACCGTAGAGGTAGCCCTGGATCTGCAATTACGAGGTCAAGGTTATTACGAGTTCTTCGATTACGAAGGTAATCGGATCGCCTTTGGAAAACTGGGGTATCAGGATAGGGGAAAAAGGACCCTTCAGATCTATCCAGGTATTCGGTTGAATGGAACCTACATGCTGAACATCCTTATTGGAGACCGACCCCACGGTTTTATTCTCAAACGGTTCGTTGAGATGAGTCCTCAGGAGATCATAGAGCAACGCGGAGGCTCACCCCATTCGGAAGGGGAGTGATATTCCACTTACTATCATTCTTTACCACTGCTCGGCCAACCAGATAGCCAAAGAGGGCTCCGAAATATACATCGGAGGACCAGTGAACATCATCATGGAGTCGGCTCCATCCGGTTAGGCCAGCAAATCCATATGCAACGATCCCAACCCAGGGATCATCATATGAATAAGCCAAAACGGTGGCAAGGGCAAATGTCGTCGCTGTGTGTCCACTGACAAAGGACTCATACTTGCCCAAGGGCATGAAGGGTCCGTGGAACTGTAAGGGATCCGGAAATTCTTGTTCATTCGGCCTTTCCCTGTGAAATAGATTCTTGATGATCATTGCACCTCCTCCGGCAATGAGAAAGGCCTTCGCCCCATCCAAAGCCACTTTTTGATGGTGTAAATCGCGGGTCAGGCCTCCATATAGATAAAGGCCGGCAAGGAAGGGTCCTGAATACCATCCACTTCCCCATGGTTCAGCCAGATTGGCGCTTATCGCATTGGTTACATCCGTCCGGTTATCGATATAGAATTCGCGCAAAGTCTGATCCTGCGACAGGATGATCCCTCCCACCACAATGAGGCCACCCGCTGTAATCCACTGCTTCCCTTCCCACTCTGTGAACTGATGGAAAAAATAGCCCACATCCTGAGGATATGAGATCAGATAATCCTTGTTGGGTTCCACCCATTGAGCCCTTACCTGCCCACTGATCACCATTTGGAACAATATTGAGAAAACGATGGCAAGCGTTACATTTGGCCGTATGCGGATGGTTCTGGTCATTGGGATACTTTGGTGGAGTTCGAATCTCTGTTGGGCTCAAAACTGGTCACGACCTGTTATCGATCCGTTGGAAACCGAGCCAAATAACGTGATTCGCCTGGTTTTCTACAATGTTGAGAATCTATTTGACACGATTGACGACCCGCACCGAAACGATAACGAGTACCTGCCTGGTTCAAAGAAGAACTGGGAAACCGGCAAGTACTTTGCCAAACTCAACCACGTCTCAAAGGTGATCCGATTGAGTGGTGGTATCGAACCCCCGGATATTGTTGGATTGGCTGAGATCGAGAATCTTCTGGTTCTCAAAGACCTGATACGACGTCCAAGTTTAGCTGGTCACGGATACGAGATCATCCATTTTGATTCACCGGATCGAAGGGGAATCGATGTGGCCCTATTATTTCGAAAGGAATCATTTTTCCCTTTTCAAAGTCGGCCCATCCTCGTTCGGGATTCCACGAATCGAAATTTTCGCACAAGGGATATCCTCTTTGTATCGGGAATCGTAAATGGTGGAGACACTCTACACCTTTTTGTCAATCACTGGCCTTCGAGATTAGGAGGAAAGCAAGCCTCGGAACCTAAACGGATGTTAGCAGCAAAAACATTGGATCGCATCCTGGACTCTCTGGATCGGCAACCCGGAATAGCAAACTACATTATCATGGGTGATTTCAATGACGAGTATTTCGATGCCAGCATTCGCGAGGGGCTGGATGCGGAAGGACCCGATCAGGAATCCACCGGCAGGATCGATCTAATGACCAAAATGGATCCCAATCGTGGAACGCATTACTATCGGGGTCTCTGGGCCTATCTGGACCAGTTCATCATAAGCAGGGGTCTTTGGGATCAACGAGCACTAGAATGCACATACCCTATGGTCTTTGATCCCCCGTATTTACTGGAAACCACCTCTAGAGGAAATACCTTTCCGAAGCGAAGCTGGAAGGGAAGTTTTTTCACCAACGGATTCTCAGACCACCTACCCATAATTATTGACTTGTTCAATGAGACTGGTCGTTAATACAGCCAATCCACTTGCTTACAAACCAACCTTTGCGGGTGCAAGAATCGTTTAATAATTTGCAACGTTGTATAAACTTCAAGAAATGAAAAAACACATCGCCCTAGTCGCGATCGCAGGAATGGTGCTGGCCACTGCCTGTAAAAAAACCGACGACACCTTTGATCCTGCCCAGTCGGGCTATCCAACAGACAATCTCGAGATAGACATCAAACAACGCGTGCTTCTTTGGGAAACCACGGGTACATGGTGTCAATACTGCCCGAATGGAGCGGAAAAACTCTATCAGGCCCTCGATAAATATGGAGATAAGCTGGTTCCCATTGCACACCATGTCAATGATCCCATTGAAAGTACTGCAGGGAAAGAATTGGAGCCTTTGTTCCAAACTGGAAGTGTTCCCAATTTCCATGTGAATACCGTGAACTCCGGCCAGGATATCGATGGAAAATTGGATTCGGCCCTACAATATGCACCGGTCATCGGGGTCAATCACACCATTCGTGAGAATGATACCGCTTTCCTCGTTTATCCAAAGGTGGAATTCTATGAAGATGCCTTGAATAAGAATTTCTTCATCCAGTCCTACATTTTGATCGATGAGATCGAGGCTCGTGACTTTGGAAGTGGCTACAACCTCAACCAGGTATCTTCGGTACCGACCGTCTCAGGACAGAATCCTACTCGTTGGGTTCAGGATGCAGCTCCTGATCAAAATGGTGATCCGCTGATCAAAGCCGGTGACCCATATCTTCACAAGCATGTCCTTTGGGATCGCGGAATGAATACTGCCAATCAATGGGGGGTTCGTTTGGATACGGTCAATGCTCTTGGCAACAAGTTCCTTAAGGGTGATGTATTTGGAACCAAGTATAGCCCGATCGTCATTGCCATCGAGAAAGATGATGTATCTCCCCTTCCTGCCAACTTCGCTTTCGTGACCCTGATCTGGAAGCCGAAAGAGGATGGTAGCGGTGAGTTTGTTATCGAAAATGGTATTTACACCGTATACGGCTCGCCCAAGCAATAAAGACTACGAGGATTACCGAGCAGTATTAATAAACCCCGCAGTAGCGGGGTTTTTATTTTTTAGTCCATGTTCCTTCGAGTGATCCGATCCGTCAGCCTGGCCAACTGGGGGAGCTCTTCCGGGCCCTCACATCGATAAATGACCTTCTTCTTTTCTCCATTCTTCACCAGAACGAACTCGGTGGTAGGCAAGTCACTGGCACTACAGGTATACTCGTCTTCCAAAGCCTGGTAATTCAACGCATTCAACGTCATCACCAAACTATCCATATCCGCTTCTGAAACGCTACCGGTCGCATTCCCAAGAGGATCCACAAATCGTTCACCCACATACCTCATGGAGCCGTCAGAATCGATCTCGACCTCATAAATGGGACAGGTTCCATAACATCCATTTCTCCGCATGAAATAGGTCCATTCCCCATCGCGACTCAGGGTCATTTCTTTTTTGGAGGCACATCCTGCACCCAGGATGATCAGTAGTGGTAATAGTTTTCGGATCATACTTTCTTTTTCTGTTTCCTTGAAATAACCATACCAAGGATAATAAAAAACCCCGGGGTTGCCGGGGTTTGAATGTTTATTTAGGAAGTTGGCGACCTTGTTGTTTGGCCATTTCTTCCATTTTTTGAGCAAATCTGGATTTTTTCTTTGGCTTCTTCTTGTTCTCCTGAAGCTTGGCATGAATGGCATCCTCGTCGATGAAGAAACTTCGGATCGCCCATTGCTGGCCAAAGGTGAGCAGGTTAGCCACCATATAGTAATAGCTCAGACCGGCCGCATAGTTATTGAATACACCCAGGAAGACGATAGGCATCAGGTACATGATGTACTTCATCTGTGGCATCTGATTGCTCTGCGCGGTCATCTGGTTGTTCATCCAGGTGTACAATAGGGTGGACAAGGTCATCAACAACGTAAAGAGACTCACGTGGTCCCCATAGAAAGGAATATTGAATGGCAGGTTGTAAATGCTGTCATACGAGGACAGGTCCGTGGCCCAAAGGAAAGGTTGTTGGCGAAGTTCGATCGAAGCGGGGAAGAAACGGAAAATAGCGATCAGGATGGGGAACTGAAGGAGCATCGGGATACACCCACCCAACGGATTCACACCCGCATCCTGGTAAAGTTTCATCACCGCCTGCTGTTTCTTCATGGGATCCTTGTCGGCGAACTTCTCATTGATCTCATCCATTTCGGGCTTGAGAACCCGCATTTTTGCCATGCTCTTGTATGAGGTATATGTCAAGGGGAAGAGCACCAGCTTGATCATGATCGCCATGATCAGGATGATAAGACCATAATTGATCCCGTAGTTGTTCAACCAATCAAAGATCTTAATGACCACCAAACGGTTGAACCACCCAAAGATCCCCCAACCCAATGGGATGATCTGTTCGTATTCCAAACCATAAGAAGCCAGGATCTTGTATTTATTGGGACCGAGATAAAGGGTCATATCATGATCCCCATCGCCCGTAAGGGTAAGGTCACTGGCTAGGACCTTGGTATACTGAGAGTCCGTCTCTGCGGTAAATGCAGACTCCATGGCCACTTTTTCAAAAGCCTGATCCGGAGTCAGGATCACACTGAAGAATTGTTGCTTATTGGCCACCCAGGTCACCTTTTCAACAATATCCTCATCATTCCCCCGCTCGGACAGGTAATCGTAATCCTCCCCATTCTCCAGATAGGCGATGGTGGTATTGTACCGTTCGTTCTCTATGTTCTTTTCCTGGCGAATGGCCAATTGCTCCCAGTGGAGGATCGGATCACTTGGTAGGTCCTTCCCAGAAAGTTTCCAATCCATCATATACCCTTCTCCCGGAAGAGTAAAGGACAATTGAACATCCCTTGTAGGATCCAGACTTTTGAATACGACCTTATCTCCCCTGACCTGACCAGAGAAGTGCATATCCTTCAGATCCTTATCCTTGACCTTGGTGTTGAGGATCGTGTTCTCCTTGATGACGTGAAGAGGCAGGCTGTCATAGGTCTGATAGTTCTTCAATCTGGCGGAGACGATCTGAGCTCCCAGAGTTGAGAATTGAACTTCCAGAACCTCATTCTCCAGTGTGATCACCTCTGGGTTAAAGGATTCTTTGACCGCGATCGAATCACCTGAAAGTGAATCCAATGCCTCCTGTATCGGTTCGGGAGTCAGAGGTGTGGCCACATTCCCGGTGGTATCCACATTCTCTATGGTCTCGGGATCCCTTTGAGGCTCGGGTGCATTGTTGATGCTGAAATAACCAAAGCCGATGAGGATGACCCCAATCAGGAGAAAGCCGAGAATTTGATTTCTATCTATTTTGTTTTCCATCAAAGATTATTGTTCGTTGCTGGCATAATCCATGGCAGCCTTGACGAAGTTGACAAAAAGCGGATGGGGATTGGATACTGTACTCTTGTATTCGGGATGGAACTGAACCCCGATGAACCAAGGGTGTGAAGGGATCTCAACGATCTCTACCAAGCCGGTCTCAGGATTGACACCGCTCGCGATCATTCCATTCTTTTCGAAATCCTCCTTATAATTTCCATTGAACTCAAAACGATGTCGATGTCGTTCAGAGATCATTTTGCGCTTATAGATTGAATGGGCCAAAGTGCCTTCGACGAGTTCGCAATCATTGGCTCCCAATCGCATGGTGCCACCATAATTGATCACCTTCTTTTGCTCCTCCATCAGGTCGATGACCGGGTGTTTGGTCTTTGGATTGACCTCTGTGGAGTTGGCATCCTTCCATCCTATCACGTTTCGTGCGAATTCGATCACACTTGCTTGCATCCCAAAACAGATCCCCAAAAAAGGAATTCCCTTTTCCCTGGCATACTTGACGCAATGGATCTTTCCTTCGAAACCTCTTTCCCCAAAACCGGGAGCGACAAGGATCCCTTCGAGTCCCTTAAGGTGATCCTCAAGGTTATCGATCTCAATATTCTCTGAATGGATCCAACGGATCTTGACCTTAGCTTCGTTCGAGGCCCCTCCGTGAATGAGTGCTTCAGCAATGGATTTGTACGAATCCTTCAACTCGACATATTTCCCGATCAGGCCGATCTCGATCGTCGTCTTGGGATACTTGAGTTTATAAAGAAAATCCTTCCACCGTTCCATGTCGGGTTCACCGCGGTCCGGAAGGTTCAACCGGCGAAGGACCACCTCATCCAATTTTTCCTTTCGCATCAACACCGGTACCTCATAGATGGTATCCGCATCCAGGGATTCGATCACCGCCTCCTTTTTCACATTGCAGAAAAGAGCCAGCTTTCGCTTGATCTCATCTCCGAGTTCATGTTCTGCACGGCAAACCAGTACATCGGGTTGGACCCCACTTTCTTGCAATAACTTGACCGAGTGCTGAGTAGGTTTGGTCTTGAGTTCACCTGTGGCCGAGAGGAAAGGAACAAGGGTAAGGTGAATGACCATACAGTCCTCGCCTAACTCCCACTTCAGCTGACGAACCGTTTCGATATAGGGCAGTGCTTCAATATCACCCACCGTTCCACCGATCTCCGTGATCACGATCTCGAACTCCCCGGTATTTCCCAGTTGTTGGATCCGATTCTTTATCTCGTCGGTGATATGAGGAATGACCTGTACGGTCTTTCCGAGATAATCCCCACGACGCTCCTTATCGATAACGGATTGGTAGATCCTCCCCGTGGTCACATTGTTCGCCTGTGAGGTGGGGCGGTTGAGGAATCTTTCGTAATGCCCAAGGTCAAGATCGGTCTCCGCACCGTCATTGGTGACAAAACACTCTCCATGCTCATAGGGATTCAGAGTTCCCGGATCGATATTGATATACGGATCCAACTTCTGAATGGTCACCGAGTATCCTCTGGCCTGAAGAAGAGTGGCCAGAGAAGAAGAGATGATCCCCTTTCCAAGAGAAGAGGTCACTCCTCCGGTGACGAAAATGTATTTGGTATTTGCCATTGCGGTGGAAGCTTCAAAAAAACGGGCCAAAATTAGGCATAATCCATGGGACTATAAAGGAAGAAAACCGGTTGAGGATGTTCCTTTTTTGAGGTCACATGGCCCAGTTCTAAAAAAAATCCCCGCCGGAAGCGGGGAAATATCATTTGATCCAAAAATGAATCCGGTCAGAAACTATAACTCAAGATCACGGTGGGAAGGATCGGTAGCTGATCCACACGTCTGGCTTCTTCTCGATTATAATAGAAGATATTCGCCCGGTTATAGACGTTGGTCACCGCAAATGTCGCATCCAATTTCTGATGATCGCCGAAGGACCAGTGGCGGGTGACAGAGATATCCATTCGGTGATAATCAGGTAATCTTTTAGTATTCAGATCTCCATAGAGAATGGAAGGATCTCCATTCACCGTAGTATAGTCGTAATTGATGTCAGGACGTCCGTCAGGTGTGGTAAAGGTCAACTTGGGGTAGAATCCTTGTTGGGGAGTGAAGGGAAATCCAGAGCCGAAATTCCATCGAACACTTGCCTCCCACTTATTCTCATCCCACTTGTAGGTTCCAACGAAGTTCAGGTTGTGTCTTCTATCAAAGACCGGATAATAGGTTCGAAGCTCATCGGTACGAGTTACCTCACTCAAAGAATAGGCAAGCCAGAGGCTGAAATGTCGATCATTGTACTTCACAAGAAGGTCGATCCCCTTAGCCAATCCCTCTTCCACAATAAAGCTCTTCCGAAGGTAATCCGGCTGTTCGGTATCCCCGCTTTCAAAAAGCTTATTTCGGTTGATGTTGGTGATCTGGGTGAAATTCTTAATGTATCCTTCAAGGTTAAGGGTCAATTTCTCATTGACGTCGTATTCACCACCGATGACCGCATGCCATGCACGCTGTAATTTGGAATTGATCGGTTCTCCCCGAAAGTTTTCAGGGATATCATCTGCACCGGCAATGAACCCGTAGAACAGGTTCACCACATCTCGATCTGAATTTGCAGCAATGAGATTCTGTGAATACAATCCTCCCGATCCTTTCAATCTGAATTTCTCATTCACATTGTACTTGATCCCCAACCGAGGTTCAAGGGAGAATTCGCTAAGTGAACTATAATAATGCAAGCGCAATCCAGGCTCTAGCAGGAGTCGGTTTGCCTGGAACTTGTACTGGAAGAAACCTGCCAGTTCATTGGTGTTTTGGAGATCCTGAACGATCCTTCCGACGGAATTGGTCAGGAACAGGTCGGTCCGATACCCTATCACCTGAAAACCATACTTCAATTCGTCTGCCTTCCTCATGAAATAAGTGAAATCAAGACCTCCATTGAATCCGCTGATGGTGGATCTCCGCGGTTGTCCAATGATCTCGGTCGAATTCAGGTCGTATTTTGAATAGGAAACATACCCATTGATGACCGTAGGTGAGGATGGCGGCACAACCGTGAAGTTTCCTCCAAATCCGAAGGCATTCCAGTTGATCCCCTGTACCGGAGTGAAATCCACGCCGTCGTTGAAAGAGAATCCGAAGAGGTTGATCTTGGATCCATTACTGGACTGGCTGGAGATCTTCCCGTAGATATCCGTGAAATAGAACGGTAGTTCGCCTTTTCCGAATTCTGTTTCGGCATAGGGATAAAAGATCGGGGCGGTTTTATCCAGATAGGAGGTCTTGGCAGAGACCAGAAAGGATACTGGAGAGATCCCATCTTCATTCTTTTTTCCAAGTGGTCCCTCCAGGAGGGCACGTGTTGAGAATGTGGATGAACTGATCTTTCCCGCAAGTCTTTTTCGGTTTCCAGCCCGGGTCCGGATATCCATGACCGAACTAGTTCGACTTCCGTATTCCGCTTTGAATCCGGCTGTATAGATATCCGCTGATTGAAGGATGTCTGTATCGAAAACGCTAAAGAAGCCGATGCTGTGGAAGGGCTGATATAGGATCATTCCATCCAGCATGGTCAGGTTTTGGATAGGCGCACCACCGCGGATGTACAACTGACCTCCCTGATCACCTGTGGTAATAACTCCGGGAAGGACTTGGATGGCCCGAACGAGATCAGGTTCACCACCGACCGAGAATTGTGCGATCTCCTTGGGCTCAAGCGTCACAACACTGGTGAGGATCTTGGTCTGTCGTTGCTGCCGCTCCGCATCCACCACTACATCCATAAGCATTTGGGTCTCAGGCTCCATGAAGAACTCCATGGTCTGTATCTTTCCACTCTGAATGGTCACCTCGCGGGTGATGGGAGAAAACCCGAGAGAGGTCACCTTGAGCTTGTATGTTCCTTCCGGAATGTCATTGATCTGGTAAAAACCATCGTTGTTGGAGATCCCAACAAATTTGGTGCCCTCGAGGACAATATTGGCAAAGGGGATAGGAACACTACCTTCACTTTCATATACATAACCCCGGATCTTTCCGGTCTGAGAAAAGAGAAGTGAAAGGGGCATGATCGACAATGCCAGAAGTAGCCTTATCCTCATTTTTGTTTTAGTTTGACGCCAAATATAACGGAATCCATTCAACGGGTTCAATGCAGGATCTTGAACATAAGTTCCTTCATCAGATCCGCATCGGAGGTTCCATAATTATCGATTCCCTTGGAGCGAATATCACATTCGCGCAGGTATCCAATGATCCTCACTACTTTTTGTAACGAGTAATTTCGAGCAGCCGTTTGGTATTCGCGAATAAAGAATGGATTTACCTTCAGCTTACTGGCGATGACCTTCTGGTCGGTCGAATTGAGGGTATGAAGGATCAAGAGCTTTGAAAAGAACCCGTAAAGGGTGAAAATAGTGACAGTAAGGGGATGATCCTTCGGGTTCTGAGCAAAGTATCGAATGATCTCATTGGACCTAACAACATCTCTTTGGCTTAGGGCCTTTGTCAATTCGAAATTGTTGTAATCCTTGCTGATCCCTACATTCTTCTCGATCACCTCGGCTGTGATATCTCCACCTTCCGGTACGATGATCCTCAGTTTCTCGATCTCATTGTAGAGCTTGCTGAGATCACTTCCTACATGCTCGGCCAGCAAGGCCACACTCTTTGGAGAGACCTTGTAATGTAGCAGCCGGAGTTGCTTTTCGATCCATCCTGGTACCTGATTATCATAAAGACGCTTACTCTCAAAGAACACATGCTTGCTGTTCACCGTCTTGTAGAACTTGGTCCTTTTATCCGGTGCCTTGTGTTTGGACGCTAATACAAGGATGGTGGAGTCCAAAGGGTTCTCGGCATAAGCATTCAACTCCTCGATCTTCTTGAGCTGTTGTGCTTCCTTTACGATCACAACATTATGGGGAGCCATCATCGGATAACGCTTAGCGGAGGCGATCACCGTTCCTACATCGGTATCCTTTCCATATAGAATGGTTTGGTTAAAACTCCGTTCTGCTTCATTCAAGGCCGTCTTCTCAATAATATCCACAAGACGGTCAATGAAGAAGGATTCTTCGCCGGCGAACCAATACAAAGGTCTGAATTGACGAGCTTTTAGCTCCTTTTCTAATTCCTCAAAGGACATCATTGGTGATGATAGGGTTCATTGTTCAAGATGGTGAAACAACGATATAGTTGCTCGAGAAATATGGTCCGAACCATTTGGTGGTTGAAGGTCAGCGAAGATAATGACCATTTATCATCAGCCCTCCCCTTTGCCTGTGGACCAAAACCATAGGGCCCACCGATCACGAAAACCAGGCGCTTTGGAGATCGATTGAATTGTTTCTGAAGAGCTTCCGCCATCTTTTCACTTGAAAAGGATCGACCATTCTCATCCAAAAGGATGAGGACATCCGTGGGGTTTAGAAATTTCTCCAAATGTCTCCCCTCCTCTTCCATGACCGCTTGTGCGCCCTTGGCATTCTTGACCTCAGGGAGAACCTTATAGGTCAGGCGATTATATCTCTTTACCCTTGTCAGGTATTCGGACTCTCCTTCTTTTAACCAGGATTCATGGGTTCGACCATAAACGAGGAGCACAATTTCCATGCGGTCAATGTTGGATTGTTTGGGCAAAATTGGAGTATTTTGCAAGTATAAGCATAACCCCTCTTCTCTGGTGGACACTAGCACATTCCCCTTTTTGGAAACCCTTATAGAAATTGCTCTTGCTGAGGATATTGGAGATGGAGACCACAGCGCCAGGGCGGTTACCCCGAAGGATAATCATGGAAAGGCGCAATTATTGGTCAAGGAGCCCGGGATCCTGGCTGGAATTCCATTGGCGGTGAAGATCTTCGAAAAGGTCGATCCTTCCCTAAAGGTGTCCCTTTTCAAAAAGGATGGCGACCGGGTTGTCCCGGGTGACATAGCCTTTTTGGTGGAGGGCCCTTCCATTTCCATTTTATCAGCAGAGAGAACCGTACTCAATTTCATGCAGCGATTGAGTGGGGTAGCGACCGTTACTCGCCGATATGCGGACATCATCAGCGGGACAAAGGCCCGTGTTCTGGATACCCGGAAAACCACTCCAGGGTGGAGACACCTCGAAAAATACGCCGTTCGTGTTGGTGGGGGGATGAATCACCGGATGGGTCTCTATGACATGATCATGTTGAAGGACAATCACATCGACCTTTGTGGCGGAATGGAAAAAGCATTGAAAAAGACCCATGAATATCTTCAGAACCTCGGAAAGGACCTCCCGATCGAGATCGAGGTCAGGGATCTGGACGAGTTGAAAGAGTGTTTGAAGCTAACCGGTTTCCAAAGGATCATGTTGGATAATTTCACCCCAGAGGACACCCACTATGCGGTTGAATTGATTCACGGACGATTTGAGATCGAATCCAGTGGAGGAATCACCGACAGAAACATATTGGATTATGCAGAAGCAGGTGTAGATTTTATTTCCGTTGGCGCATTGACCCATTCGGTAAAAAGTCTTGACCTAAGTCTAAAGGCTATCGGATGAATGATCAATGGGTACCCGATAGGATCATGAAATACCTCCGCCTTTGGCGGATGAGATTGCGAAAGGTTCCCGTTCCCTTTGTCTCAGAGATCTCATTATATGACCTTCTTTCGTTCTTTATCCGAGGGATCATAGATGGGGCGATAACCTCGCGTGCTGGAAGTGTGTCGTACTCCTTCTTCATGGCCATATTCCCTGCACTGATCTTTTTCTTTACTCTGATCCCCTACATCCAGATCGAGGGATTTCAGAAGGAGATCTTTGAACTCCTTCAAAATGTCATGCCTCCCAACTCATTTGAAGCGGTCGAGAGCACCATTCGGGATATCGTTACCAATAAAAGAGGTGGACTGCTTTCGATCGGTTTCATTGCCACCCTCCTATTTGCAACGAACGGAACTCTATCACTACTCAGTAATTTTTCCTACACCACCCATAGCATAGAGATCAAGAACTTCTGGAACCAATACATCACCGCGCTTGGATTGACCCTTGTCCTCAGTGTACTCACCATCATCGGAACGGTCCTATTACTCTTTAGTGAATCCGTGGGGAATTTCCTTGTAGAGGCAGGTATATTGGAGCGATACATGGCCGAATTGCTTCAAATTGCCAGAGCGGTCATTCTGATCCTTCTCATCCAGATAAGCATCAGCATCATATTTCGCTATGGCCCAACCAAGGAGCGCGAATGGCATTTTATTTCTCCCGGTTCGGTACTGGCCACCTTACTGATGGTGGGTTCGTCGATCGCCTTTGGGTATTACATCGAGAACTTTTCTCAATACAATAAGTTATATGGCTCTATTGGAACCCTGTTGATCATCATGTTGTGGATCTATATCAACAGCCTGGGATTGATCATTGGTTTCGAACTGAATGCAAGTATTGTGGGGGCCAAGAAAAAGGTCCGTGAAAAACAGGAAAATTCTTCTAAACTATGATGCGAATCGGTTTTTTGGGTTTGATGATGGGCTTTGTGATCGCCGCCTACGGCCAATCGGGAGATGATATTCTCGGAACATGGCTCAATGAAAAGAAGGATAGCAAGATCGAAGTGTACAAAAAGGATGGAGCCTATTACGGCCGAATCATTTGGTTGAAGAATAATGTGAATGATGATGGTACAAGTCCGAAAGTTGACAGGAATAATCCGGATGAGAAACTGCAAAAGCGAACCATCGTTGGGACCATCATCCTGCAAGATCTGGAGTGGGACAAGGAGGATAAGGAATGGAATGAAGGTGAGATCTACGATCCCCGTTCTGGAAATACCTACTCATGTTTTGCAAAACTTGAGTCCCAAAACTCCCTTTACCTAAAGGGATATATCGGATTCAGCCTCATTGGGCGATCGACCACCTGGACCAGGGTAGAATAAAAAAAGCCGGAAGATCTCTTCCGGCTTTTTTTTCGATCGGTTTGTCCTCATCGATAAAGAAGGACATATCCGTATTTGTCAAAATACTCGTTGTATTGATTGGCATACCGGATGTGGTATACATACACACCTCCATCCACCTTGTCACCGTTATAATTCGTTCCGTCCCAAGGGTTTGCCACATCCTTACTTTGAAATAGTCGATCACCCAGGCGATTGAAAATGGTGATCTCGTAATCCGTGACATACTCTGAGATCTGCACCGCAAAGGTCTCATTTTTGACATCCCCATTTGGTGAAAATGCATTGGGAGCCCAAACGCTGGCAAAGTCTCCTTTTACGATATCAAGTGTATCGCAATCGACCACATTGACGAAGGTGCTGTCCGAACACTGATACTTACAATAACCAGCGGTGTAGGCATACCCGGTTGAATCTGTTGGGTTGTCAAAGATCTGAGCTGTGGTCTGTCCATCATTCCACGTCACCGGGAAGGTAAATGGAAGGGTAGGAACATCTGAAGAAAAGGATGGATTTTGATCCAAGGTACCTGTATTGGCATTTGGTGAACAATCGATCACAGCAACGCCAGAACCTTCATTGAGATCCCAGTATCCAACCAGGGTTGTGAAATTATTGGGGTTAAGATGTCTATCCTTTCTGCTTTGAACATCTCCGGGGGTCAACGCTTGATCCCACACCCTCACCTCATCGATGAAACCGTTGAAATAATATCGACTGGAGGCACCGGGAAAACCAGCTCCAAGCATGATCCCGGGGGCACCCGAAATATTTCCAAGAGAATTGTTCAGCGGATAGACCCCATCTACCTGACCATCCACATATAGATCCATATTCGTAGCACGATCGACCACGACAGCAACATGGTGCCAATTGTCGTCATTGATCAATAGGTTTCCGGAAGTGGCGATAGAAACGCCCGTGTTGTCCTCGATCTCGACCCAAAGCTGTCCATTCTTGACAGCAACGATCAAATTCTGACCGGCAGAATCTCCTCGGGCAAACATGATCTGTTTGACAGTTCCTGTTGCACTCGTCCGCATCCAGAACTCAACACTGAAATTGGTACCAACCGGGAAGTCATAATCCGCTACATGCGGGATATTCACGAGTTGACCAGGATTGTTGAATCTCAACGAATAATTGGTCGGATCGATGATATTGGCCGTAACGATCACCTCCTCACCCGGACAAATGGTGAAATCAGGGTCAGAGACAGAGATCGAACAATTCAGCAACGATCCCTGACCATGGGCCAGGAAGCTGAAAGTAACCGCAAGAAGTGCTAGTCGAAATTTCATGGCCCTAAAAATATTGAAAATGGGTAAACTCATAACATTCTTTTGGCAATTGCCCAAGATAATGGGTTTTTTGAAGGTAACCGTCATGTGAATTAATGAAAACGGGATATGAGTTTTCCTAAGACCTCATTCAACGAGGGGCTAAT
>JAJLJK010000221.1:0-1609 GCA_033844885.1 Bacteroidota bacterium
GCCGAAGGGAATAGCCCCGGGGACAACCCCTGACCTACCAACAACACATTGGATGCTATCGGCATTGAATGCAAGTTCTGACCGGACCTGCTCAAGATCATCATACCTTTCGTAGTGCACCACGGATACAGGGGATCCCAGATCCTTGTTTTCATTGAAAATGCAAAATCCATTTTCCAGAAAGGGGATCCTGTTCAGCATGAAGATGGCTCGGTGATAATCATAATTGTTGCCATATTTCTTGTTCTGAACCACATCCGAATAGGCAAGGATGTTGCCGAATATCCGATCCAGATCCATTTTTCGGGGAATGTAGACTTTGGTCACATTTCGACAACCTAACCCGAAGTAAAGAAAGATGTCCCGGCCCAGGCCATTCAGTTCATCATCGCTTTCATCCCCCGAAAGGACGGCCACCCCATGTCGATTCTTTCGAATGATGTGGGGATATTTTCCGAAATAATGATCGAAATAACGCGCCGTATTGTTGCTTCCTGTGGCGATCACCGCCTCAATACCTTCCAATTTGGAAACGATCTGTATCCTGTTCTTCCACTCCGGAGATAACTCGAAAAGGACCTTGAATATCACCGGAAACAATTGGTCATCCTCACGGCTCATTTTGACCATGGCGATATGACCAGTGATCAGAACCGAGAGAAGGTCGTGAAATCCTACCAGTGGAATGTTTCCCGCCATGATGATACCCACTTTTTTGGGGATCACAGGATCCACTTCATGCGAGGTCCATTCTTTCAACTTTTTCTCATTCAATAAAGAACCCCATTGAAACAAAGCTTGTCGTACATTCTCCTCAACGAACCATCCATTATGGGCAAAGGCCTTTGGGAGGGCTTGTTGAGCCTCGGGGATCAAATCCATCAGGGGTTTTGGTAACTCACTGGAAATATCTGGATCACTCCAACTCATGAGGAAATCCCCGAGTATGGCAAAATGTTGGATTCTCTGATCTTTATCAAGCATCCGGATTGGGCTTTTGTTAACTTTGTGCAAAAGTACAACTCAAAGTTTCGCATACTATGGCGATCAAGATAACTGACGAATGTATCAACTGTGGAGCCTGTGAGCCGGAGTGTCCAAACAATGCGATCTACGAGGGTGCCATGGAATGGCGATTCAGTGATGGGACTGACCTGAAAGGAAATATTGTCACCCCAAACGGGAATCGCTACGATGCAGATGAGGCACAAGAGCCCGTGGATTATGATGTCTTTTATATCGTGACGGACAAATGCACAGAATGCGTTGGGTTCCACGAAACCCCTCAATGTGCTGAGGTTTGCCCTGTGGATTGTTGCGTTCCTGATGAGGATCATGTAGAATCTGAGGACGAACTGGTGGCCAAGAAGAACTTCATGCACCTTTGATCCATCGTCAGATAGATCCATACCTAAATTCCATTTCTTTCGTTTCTATCAACATGCGCAGGATCACTCTTTTTCTGGCAACGTTGATTCCATTTTTGTTGTCGGCACAGGTCAAACAATCTGAGCTTTCTTCGATCGGTGAGATGATCCTGAAGGGACGATTGGATTCCATCCGTTTAGAAGCTAACGAAAGATTCACTGTTCTCCTTGAGGATCACCTG
>JAJLJK010000222.1:0-9276 GCA_033844885.1 Bacteroidota bacterium
TAGATTCCTTTGTCAAGGATTCGTGGGCAGAGTATGAAGGTATGGTTAAAAAGGAATTGGAAGCCTTGTTGCCAAAGGTGGAGGCTGTACCTTTGCCGGCCCAAAATGAATAATACGAAATCACATGAATCCATGGCATGATGTGAATCCCGGCAAGGGAGCACCTGCGGTCATCAATGCGATCATCGAGATCCCTACCGCCTCAAGGGCCAAGTATGAATTGGATAAGGAGACCGGTCTCCTGAAGTTGGATCGGGTCCTATACAGTTCGGTTTATTATCCGCATAATTATGGATTCATTCCACAAACTCTGGGAGAGGATCACGATCCTTTGGACGTCATTGTTTTATCTCAGGTAGTTGTTCAGCCCCTGACGCTGGTTCCGGCCCGGGTGATCGGAGTAATGCATATGCTGGATCAGGGTGAGGACGACGCAAAGATCATTGCGGTGGCCGAAAATGACATGAGTGTGAACCACCTTCAGGAGATAGAGGAATTGCCAGAGCATTTCTCCAGAGAGCTTCAAAGTTTCTTCGAGGATTACAAGAAATTGGAGAATAAGACCGTAGTGGTCGAAGAATTCCAGAATCGTCAGGAGGCCATGAAGATCATCCGTGAGGGTATCGACCGATACAATAAGGCTTTCGCCTGATGACTTGACGGATCAAAAAGAAAAAGCCCCGCTATTTGCGGGGCTTTTTTGTGGATTATTGTTTGATTACCCTTTTGGTCAGGGTACCACTGTCTGTTTTGAGTCGGATGAAATAAACACCGGGGGCAAATGGGCCCAGGTCGATATCCAATGTTTGCATTCTATTGGTCAAACGGATCTCGTTCAGACCCTGAAGAGGAAACACGCGACCGGTAATATCAGCCACCTCGATCGAAGCAGATGAGATCTCCTGTGACTGTATCCTCCATTGAAGTTTTCCATCCGTTGGGTTGGGGTAGATCACCTCGGAGATTCCGGGAAGTTCATCTTCTCCCAAAACCTGGTTGAGATTGATGTCGTCAAGATAGATGTGGTTCCCCCCACCTGATTCGAACTTGAGACGAATTAGGATGGTTCCTTTATTCCGATGCGCACTCATATCCACCGTGGAAGTGTTCCATTGTGAAGTGTTTGTGGGAATGAAGTTCGCACCCGTGTTCCCGGATGTTGCTAGAGAATTAGAGCTGATGATGCGGATCAACTGCCAGGTCTCCCCACAATCCTGAGAGATCTCGACCTTGAGCAGATCCTTGTCTGAATTCAATTTTTTCGCAAAGGCGTATTTGAAGGTCAGTCCGAAATTGGACAACCACATGGATTCGACCGGAGCGGACACCAGGGCATCTGTTCCTGAGCCGGAAGGGTTATTGCCGTTTCTGAGCACCAGAGATTTGGAGCCTGAAAAGGCAGCGTCGGTGGTCACTTGCCATTCGATAGGATCCAGATCGCTGTCAATAAACCAGTTGTTGCCCGGGAAGGTATTCTCGAAGCCCTCTACAATACCCCCTGAGATGGGTTGATATTTAGGGAACACCCTGATCACATCGGTCTTGGTCTCGGTATCCGTTCCCTGATTATTGGAAATGGTAAGTGCCACAGTATAGAATCCAGGGTTGGGAAATCCGACCTCAGGCTCCTCGTTTGTTCCTCCCAACTGGTTTCCACCTCCGAAGTTCCAGGTAAGGGTAGGATTGTTGTAACCCTGCGAAAGGGAAGTGAATTTCACTGGTTCGCCCGTACAGACGATCTTGCGGTCCAAAGTGAAGTCGGCGCTGGGAGAGCAAACAGGAGTGCCGATAATTCCCGTAAGGGTTAGGTTTGTGTTGGACCAAATATTGGACCTGATCCCGGCAAGGACGCCCTTCGCGCGATTCTTTTGGTCATTCGTGAAGGTGTTCTGGCAATTGTCGTTGGCGTAATCCATGAAGTTCTCGATCATATCGGGAAGATCCGGGCTTTCGCTACAAGAGTTCTTGGTCATGCTACAGCCATAACTGGCATTGGCCACCGGAGGGGTGTCATTACAAGCATCACCTCCATTGCATCCACCCTGAAAGGGATGATAGAGCCCGAGGTAATGTCCCACCTCATGTGAGAGGGTCCGTCCGTATTGGGAGGAAGAGGTTCCGATCCTTCCAAAGACATCGTGACGAATGACGATCCCGTCGTTGGATGCCGGATCACCGGGGAAGGAGGAGAAGCCAAGAATGGTACCGGGAGCTCCGGGGAAAGTGATGTTCCGAACGACCCATACATTGAGATAGCGGGTATTGTCCCATCGGATCAACGACTTTACATTATTATATGCGTTGAGGGTAAGTGAGGTTTGTGTCCTTGTGATCCCGTTCGTGCAGTTTCCATTCGGGTCGATCTTTGCCAATTCGAATTGCACCTCCATGTTGGCCTGACGGCTAGCAAATATGGAGCGTACCTGATTGGCATCGGGATTGGTCTTGGACCAATCCTCATTCAGGATCCGTAGGCCATCCAGGACCTGAGCCTCTGAGATATTGTCATAATCATTGTAGTAGAGGATGTGAAAGACCACTGGAATGGTCTGTACGGCACCATCAGGTTGGAAGTCTTCCCTTTGAATGGTGCTGTTGATGATCTGTTCGGCCTGTTCGCGCAGGTTGTGAAGATCGGGATCTTGATCCACCACTTGTTGGGTGATCTCATCGAAGATACAGGGAATGGTGTTCTCCTTGGCGATCTGAGCCTGCATGAGGATGGCAGACAGGATGAAAAATCCGGTAAAGAGCTTTCGCATAAACAGTGTTTAACAGAGTGAATACCTACATGTTGGACAAGAAGTAGTAGTTTCGCGCGGTTTAGGGTTCAGGTAGGTAAGGAACGCCAAATGTAATCATTCCTTAATTTTTTAACAATTAGGAGTTTACAAATTTGGCGGATTCAGATTATTCATTGTAAATTCGCAGCCCCTTTTTCAGGGGTGTATTGTGTATATACAAACGCTTTAAATCGATTGATTGTGGATACATTAAGCTACAAGACCATTTCTGCCAACAAGGCGACGGTAGATAAGGAATGGGTAGTAGTGGATGCAGAGGGGCAGACTCTGGGTCGATTGGCTTCGAAAGTGGCCAAGTTGATTCGCGGAAAGCACAAGCCCAACTTCACTCCGCACGTAGATTGTGGTGATAACGTGATCGTTGTCAACGCAGAGAAGATCAACCTTTCAGGGAACAAGTTGACGGAGAAGCAATATATCCGTCACACTGGATACCCCGGTGGACAGCGCTTCACCAATCCAGAAGGACTTCTTAACGGAAAATCTACCCGAATCATTGAAATGGCCGTTCGCGGGATGCTTCCCAAGAACCGCCTGGGCAGGGCCCTTTTCCGCAACCTTTATGTATATGAAGGAGGCGAGCATGCTCATGAGGCTCAGAAGCCCACAGTGCTGAACATAAACGAGATCAAGTAATATGGCATCAACACACGCTATTGGCAGAAGAAAGACCTCTGTAGCGCGGGTTTACATGGTGGAAGGTTCAGGAAATATCACCGTGAACAATCGCGACTACAAAAGCTACTTTGCCACACCAGCTTTGGTGTACAAGGTAGAACAACCCCTACTGCTTACCGACAATATCGGTAAGTATGACCTCAAGATTAACGTCGAAGGTGGTGGAATCACCGGCCAGGCAGAGGCGATCCGCCTCGGGATCTCTCGGATTCTCTGTGATATCAACAGTGAGTTCCGCGTAGTCCTCAAGCCCGAAGGGCTGCTGACCCGTGACCCACGTATGGTAGAGCGGAAGAAATTCGGACAGAAGAAAGCCCGTAAGAAATTCCAGTTCTCCAAGCGTTAATCGTGGTTTAGTATCTAAACTCATTGGACCTGCCGTTTGTGTCAGCTACCAGTGGGTTGCGAAATCAGAAGGTAAACCTCTCAGAAAAGAAACATGGCAAATACACCAGAAATCAAGACACTCCTCGATGCCGGAGTACACTTCGGGCACCTTACCCGGAAATGGCATCCCAACATGGCGCCCTATATCTTTATGGAGCGCAATGGAATCCACATCATCGATCTTTACAAGACGCAAGCCAAGCTGAACCAGACTTGCGAGGCCCTCAAGAAGCTGGCCGCCCAGAACCGTAAGATCCTCTTTGTTGCAACCAAGAAGCAAGCCAAGGAGATCGTTGCGGAGTATGCCAAAAGTGTGAACATGCCCTACATCACCGAGCGTTGGCCCGGTGGTATGCTGACCAACTTCGTCACCATCCGCAAGGCGGTGAAGAAGATGGCGAACATCGACAAGATGAAAGCCGACGGTACCTTTGAGACCCTTTCCAAGCGTGAGCGTCTCCAGATCGACCGTCAACGTGCCAAACTTGAGAAGGACCTCGGTTCGATCTCTGACATGAGCCGTCTGCCCGCAGCTCTGTTCGTGGTCGATATCAACCGCGAGCACATCGCCGTGGATGAGGCTCACAAGCTCGGCATTCCCGTTTTCGGTCTGGTCGATACCAACTCCGATCCCCAATCTATCGAATATCCGGTTCCCGGAAATGACGATGCGAGCAAGTCGATCAGCATTATCCTGAAGACCGTTGCCGAGTCCATCAACGAAGGTCTTGGTGAGCGCAAGTCTGACAAGGAGAAAGCTGCCAACGAGAAGGTTGCCAAGAAGGCAGCTCAAGTTGGTGACGACGAATGATCGGTAACAAAACCGTAAATACTCATTAACATTTGATAGAAGGGATAAAAGCAATTTTTGTCCCTTCTTCGTTTCAAAGCTAAAATCTCTTACAATGGCTAATATCACTGCTGCAGACGTAAACAAGCTGCGTAAGCAAACCGGGGCAGGAATGATGGACTGCAAGAATGCCCTCGTTGAAGCAGAAGGCGATTTCGAAAAAGCGGTTGACATTCTCCGCAAAAAAGGTCAGAAGATCGCTGCCAAGCGCGCTGATCGTGAAGCAACTGAAGGGGCCGTCATTGCCCTCACCAACGATGACAACACTCGTGGAGTGGTGGTCAGCGTGAACTGCGAGACCGACTTCGTTGCCAAGAACGACAGCTTTGTCGAACTGGCCAACAAGATCGCTCAGATCGCTTTGAAAGAGTTTCCTGGTTCAACCGAGGAACTCCTTCAGAAGCCTTTTGACAGCTCACTTACTGTTGCCGAAAAATTGACTGAGCAGACCGGAGTGATCGGTGAGAAGATCGAGATCACTGCCTACGAGCGTCTCGAAGGTCCCTATGTTTCTTCGTATATCCACATGGGTAACAAGATCGGAACCATCGTCGCCCTCTCTGATTCAGCCGAAGAGGCCGGTAAGGATGTGGCCATGCAGGCAGCTGCCATGAACCCTGTGTCTCTTGATGCCGATTCTGTTCCTCAGGACGTGATCGCTCGCGAACTTGAGATCGGAATGGATCAGGCACGTCAGGAAGGTAAGCCTGAGGATATGGTCGAAAAGATCGCTCAAGGAAAACTCAAGAAGTTCTACAAAGAGGCTACATTGGTTGAACAACAGTTCATCAAGGACAGCAAGCAAACCGTCAGCCAGTATCTGAACTCTGTGAAACCAGGCCTCAAAGCCATTGGATTCAAGCGTATCGGACTCGGCGTTTGATAAGGATCATCCTGTTTTTATAGCCCTCCCATTGTGGAGGGCTTTTTATTTTCTGCCCGATGCGATCAGCTTCCTATATTTGCAATGCAAAATTTTGACCCTGTCTCTGATGAAATACAAACGCGTCCTTCTCAAATTAAGTGGTGAGGCCCTCATGGGAAACCAGGCCTTCGGTATCAGCGGCGATCGCCTTAAAGCCTATGCCCAGGAGATCAAAGCAGCCGTAGAGCTCGGTCTGGAGATCGGGATCGTCATCGGAGGAGGGAATATTTTTCGAGGAGTGAGTGGGGCAAGTGAAGGAATGGATCGGGTTCAAGCAGATCATATGGGGATGTTGGCGACCATGATCAACGGATTGGCCCTCCAATCAGCTCTGGAAGACGCCGGGCTGCATACCCGACTTCAATCGGCCATTGAGATGGATAAGATCGCAGAACCCTTTATTCGACGTCGTGCTATCCGTCACCTCGAAAAAGGCCGTGTAGTGATCTTTGGAGGAGGAACAGGGAATCCTTACTTCACTACGGATACAGCCGCTACTTTGCGTGCTATAGAGATCGATGCCGAGGTCATTTTGAAAGGCACCCGTGTCGATGGTATCTATACCGCGGATCCCGAAAAGGATAGTACGGCCACCAAATTTGACACCATTACTTTCAAGGAGGTCTACGAACGTGGATTGAACGTGATGGATATGACCGCCTTTACCCTGAGTCAGGAAAACCAATTGCCGATCATGGTATTTGATATGAACACTCCCGGAAACCTTCGCAAGGTGATCCTTGGAGAGTCGGTAGGTACCCTGGTCAAATTGTAAACCTCAAGAACAACCCTATGGAAGAAGAGATCCAATTTCTGATCGACTCCAGCAAGGAACATATGAGTTCCTCCATCAAGCACCTCGAAAAGGAGCTTTTGAAGATCCGTGCAGGACGTGCCAATCCCGCCATGCTTGAAAGCGTACGAGTGGAGTATTACGGGTCCATGACCCCGTTGAGCCAGGTTTCGAACGTGAGCACCCCGGATGCCCGGACACTGAACGTTCAGCCTTGGGAGAAACAGATGATCCCCGTGATCGAGAAGGCCATCCTCAACTCAGGACTCGGATTGAATCCGATGAATAATGGTGAGATGGTCATCATCAATATACCCCCACTGACCGAAGAGCGTCGTAAGGAACTCGTTCGCCAGGCTCGCCATGAAGCGGAGGAGGCCAGGATCGGCGTCCGCAATGCCCGAAAAGAAGCCAACGATGAGTTGAAGTCGATGTCCAACAAGGGTCTTAGTGAGGATATCGTTAAGGATCTGGAAACGGAGATCCAGGATCTGACGAATTCCTACATCAAAAAGATCGACGAACACCTCGAGAAGAAAGAAGAAGAGATCATGACCGTTTGATCTCTCCACTCAATGATATGAAAAGGCGCCCATGTGGCGCCTTTTTCAATTCGTGATCCTGATCTGGTTCGATCCGTCGAAATAAGTGTTGTACGATTTTAAGGGAAGGGGACTTCCCTGGTCCAGGGAGGTTCCATCGAAGAGGAGAAACTTATGTGGCCCACAAGGACATTCCATGTAAATATTATCCTTGACCTCCATCCGACCGCAGGATTCATTCCAATGAACAGGACAGGCTCTTTCATATCCAACAAAATCATTTGGACCCTGATCGAAATTCCTCCGATAGACCACCAGGCCGGAATATCCCCCCGGATGATAGATCCAACCTCCCTGAACGGTCAGGTCGAAACTTCCCGGTAGGTTGAGGTAGATCAACTCGTTCACATAAACATTGGGAATTTGATATTGGGCGCGATTCTTTGAACAACCACCCAAGGCAACCAATGTTATCCACAGCGTCAAAGGAAGTGTAAGACGCCTTAAATGATAATGTATCTGATTGATATGAAGCATTCTAATAATAGTCCTTGACAGCAAAGGTAGTGCCAAACCATTACACTTTTGTTCCATCGCCGATCGTACGGTGATAACGGGGATTTGGTTGGCTTGTTATTCCCGTTAAAATGTTGTTAAATTTACCGATTCCAAAATTTAGGGGTAATCTATAACTGTTTGGGTTTATGATGAAACGGTTACTATCGCTTTTCCTAATTACATGTGCCTCAGTCGCTTATGCGCAGCAGGGGTCTGTTCGAGGAACAGTGAAAGACGCGCAAAACGGCGAGGTCATTCCCTCCGCTGTTGTTTCGGTTATGAGTGGTGAAGAAAAGGTCGCCACTGGACTTGCCGATTTTGATGGAAACTTTGTGATCAACCCGGTTCCTCCTGGAACGTACACCATTCAGGTGCAATCACTGGGTTATCAGGTATATAAGGTTTCAGGAGTTTTGGTATCTCCCAACAAACCCACTGTGATCGACGTGAAGCTGTCCTCAGAGCAGACCATGTTGGGCGAGGTTGAGGTTGTTTGGGAAAAGCCTCTTGTCGAAAAAGGAAAGACAAGCACCATTGTCACTCAAGATGAGATCCGAAACCTTCCCATTCGTGACATTGGGGGAATTGCTGCCCAGACAGCCGGGGTTTACCAGGCTGACCAGGGTGGGGGTATCAACTTCCGCGGTGGTCGTGAATCGGCCAACCAGCAGTTCATCGATGGTGTAAAGGTTCGAGGGAATGTGAACCTCCCAAGGGACGCGATCCAGCAGACCGAGGTCATTACAGGTGGTCTTCCTGCACAATACGGAGACGTTACCGGGGGTGTGATCAACACCACGACCCGTGGGCCACAGCCCAATTACTTCGGATCTGTGGAATACCAGACCTCCATGCCTTTTGACGATTGGAACTACAATCTTGTGAACGTCACAGCAGGGGGGCCTCTTTACAAAAAGAAGGATGACAAAGGAAATGAACGGACCATCGTAGGTTTCCTCCTTTCTACCGACTTCCAATTCGAGGATGATCCAAGACCTTTGTCCATGCCCGTTTATGTGGTCAAAGATGATGTTCTTGCCAATCTTGAGCAGAATCCAAATCGTCCAGGTTTTGGTGGACTGGGTACCCTGTCCAATGCAGAATTCTTGACCAATGATGACCTGACCACCCAACAGGCCCGAAATGATGTCGGACGCCAGGAGTTGCGTGTGAATGGTAATATCTCCATCAAGACCTCAAGAACGACCAACCTTACCTTCGGTGGTTCGTACAACTATGTTAATCAGGATTTCGCCAATAGCCGCGGTGACTGGTTGATGAACTGGAATAACAACCTTCAGACCATTCGGAACGACTGGTATGTCTTCGGTCGATTCCAGCAATCCTTCGGTCCTCAGGGCGAGGATGCAAAGAATGCGGTTCTCAAGAACGCTTTCTACACCCTTCAGGTCGATTATCAGCGAAATGCCGGAACCACCTGGGATCGCACTCATCAGGATGATTTCTTCCGCTACGGTCATGTGGGCCGTTTCGAGACCAAGCAAGCCCGGGTTTATGCCTTTGGGCAAGAAGAGAACACCGGACTTACAGGATGGATCCACCAGGCGTTTGCCGACACAGCGGTCCTCTTCACTCCAAGTCCATATAATCCCATCCGTTCACGTTACACGTCCAACTATTACGATTACGTGAATCAGGGTCTGATCGCCAACACGACCAATAGTCTTATTGACATTCAGCAGGGTGGTGCTCTGATCAACGGTCAGAATCCCAACTCT
>JAJLJK010000223.1:0-3230 GCA_033844885.1 Bacteroidota bacterium
GCATCAAATTCGCGGTCACTGAGATGTAGAGAGATGGCATTGGTCGAGAAGTTCTCAATGTGCCGCCAAACCATGGGTGGGAGCCAAAGACCCACATAGGATCGGTTCATATGAAAGATCCTTTCCACCCCTTCCTGATCCACCGTTTTCACATCAAAACTGCCGCAAAGGGCAATGATCACCTCCTGTTGTTGCTTGTAGGCATGCCCACCCCTCACATCCCCTCCCGGGACGTCATAGGTCCAAAAGACCCGTTTTACATCAAAGGGTAAAGCGCCTGGAGATTGAAGGAAGGTCAGGTTTCCTCTAGGGTCTTCAACCTTTGGAAGGTCAATTATCCTTGGTTGCATGAAAATGATTTACTGTTCTCCATTCCGGAAGGATCAACCCTAATTGATCGAGGATCAGGATCTCTTCCAACAATTGATCGAAGATCCACTTTTTATCCTCCATGGAAAATCGAATTGGGGTGAATTTCCTTTTGAAGATGGGGCGGATCAAGTGATCCCTGACCCAAATTCTTTGTTTTTGAGGAATGATCTGGCCGAGCCTCTTCAACCCTAGTGGGGTTCGATCATGAACCTGAGAACGAGTGACATTGCTCTCAACGGATCGAAGACCCGATCTTTCAAGTTGAAGGAAATCCAGGATCTTGTGGAAATTCTGATCCGGTGATCCTTTTAAACTCTCCTGAGAAAGGATCAGAAAATTCTCCTTTGGAAAGATGTTGAAATATCGTTGTATCTGACTTCCGTAATTGGAGAACTCCAGGTAGTTCTTGAAATTTCCACGAAAGTCATTCTCTGGTCGCCATGGTTTGGATTTCCACTGTTCGATCTCTTTACGGAAGGGCCGCACGGGAATTCCCAAACTTCTGATCCAATTATAATGGGAAAGCACCCTCTCGACCGGATCCCTGGCAACAATAATGAACTTGCAATCCGGAGAATCCTCCTTTATACGATCTGCAGCTTCAACACTGATCATGTAGGAGGTACTTGCTTCAAGGAAAAAGGATACATCATCGGTTTCCCCATTTCCAAAAAGGTGAGAAAATGATCGAGGGTGATCCTGAGTAAATCGATTCTGAAAGCGGTCCGGAAATGAATAGATATGGGGCTCCTTACTTTTTCCTCCGACAATGGCGGGGTGTTGGATCAGAGTATCAAACAAGGCCGAGGTTCCGCTTTTCGGAAAACCGGGAATGATCAAATTCGGAATCGGGTGGATGTTCTTCAAAGAAAAAGGGAGAAAGACCAGGGTCCTCCTCCCAAATTGCTATTCAACTGTACGACCCGCGGTCATTCGGATCATACTTCAAATACGAGTTCTTCAGGGATGCGTTGCATGCTTCGCTTGGCGACCCTTTTCTTGTAACGAAGGAATCGCGCAGTTTGCTGGGGCATGAATCGATACCCCACTTGGATCCCGATCCGTTCACCCACTGATACAGTATCAAAGTACTCCAGGGTGGAAAGGTATCGGTCGATCGGGTAGGAAGCGAAAGTGGTCATACGATCCAGGAGTTGACCTAGCGTACTCACATAACTGGTATATAAACGCATCCGAACCGAGTCGGCACCAAAGACATAGGAGTCCTTCACCGCACCAATGATGGTCTGAAGAGAATCCAATTTTCTCATGCACTTCTCGGGGGTGAAATTCTTTGTGATCTTCCCGTCATCTTCCATGTCCATAAAGGTCAGGTCGCGGGCCACAAAAGAGACCTTGTTGGAGATCAGGGCTGCTTTTGTGTCGAGGACATAATCCTCGTAGATATATCCTTCCGGATATCCACCAATGCGATCGATCACACTTTTTCTCCAAAGGCAACTGGATGTACTCCATGGCCGTCCGGTCTTCAAAATGGTGGGGAGGATGTTCTCGGCTCGAACATTTCCACCTCGACGACGACCGGTGACCTCACCATTGGAATTCACCTCGGCAGTGTAAGAATATACAAAAGGAAGGTCTTCGTCCTTCTCGATCTCTTCTACGGTACTAGAAAGAAACTCCGGATGCCAGTAGTCATCGGAATCCAGAAAGGCCACATATTTTCCTTTAGCGACCTGTAATCCATTGTCCCTGGAACGTCCGGGACCTTGATTCTGGGGATTTTCCAAATACTGTACTCTGGAATCCATGAGATATTCCCTTTCGAGGGAAGAAGTGGATCCGTCGTTGACCAGAATGATCTCAAATTGGGAATAGGTCTGTTGCATGACAGATGCTACGGCCCTATCGACGAGATCAAAACGATCCTTGAACGGAATGATCACGCTCACTGACGTTTTCATGTCCGGCTAGTTAGTTAGTTAGTCTAGCAAGGATACGGAAAAGCGTCGAGGAGGGCCTGTTGGATCGGGTTGATGTCCGCCTGAGGGCGGTTGAATGGTTGATTTTCTTCGATGAACTGCAAAGCGCGGTTTACCAGCTCATCGTCCCTTTTTCTGCCATCGAATGGATGGTAAAAGGGAATATTAACAGAGGAGAAATAATCCAGGTATTTGACCCCATCCCCAGTGATCTTGTCCGAGAATTCTGCCCACAAGGAGGGAATTCCGTAAGCATGACTGATAATGATCCCATGTAAACTTGAACAAAGGGTCATTTCACATGAGTTGATATCTTCTATCACTTCTTGCACAGGTTTGCGGACATCCACCACCAGAGTTCCTTCGTCCGCGAATCTTTGGGTGATCTCGTCGAGGTCCACAAAATGTGGGACCACTCCTAGCTTGAAGGTTCTTTTGACCTCTGATCGGTAATATTTTGGAGCCAATAATCCGGGATCACCGAATGGCAAAGGATCTTGAATGGTATTTCCATTTCGGATAGCGGAAAGATAACTGAACCGCCCTCTCAGAGCCTTGATCTCTAGTTGATCGGACATCCCATCCTCCCAGGCCTTGATACCACTTCCCCAGATGGTCGCAGGACCACTGGTCTTCTTTAGAATACTACCAATCCCAAATAAAACATTTGGCGTTCTATATCCTCGCCAACGAACAAGCTTTCCGGTAATCTTCTCAACCAATTCCTTGGAAAGGAGATCCCCGAAATTCTCAAAATCCCTCTTTCTCTGGATGATCTCAGAACTGAAGTAAAGTCCGATCTCCTCAGCCGACAAAGTAGTGGGGATTATGGGTTTCCCTTTCCAGGATCTCATCGATGTGTGCGATGGCGGTATCGGAAAAATTCTTCCATTTATTCAATGGCTGGAATCGAGG
>JAJLJK010000224.1:0-1516 GCA_033844885.1 Bacteroidota bacterium
GACGATGACCTGTACCTGATAGAGGTAGGTCTGTTGGTCAAGCAGATTCTGCTGCCACTGGAAACTATTGTCGCGATAGAACTTTCGTGTGGAGTCGGTCTCGGTGCCGATCAGGTTAAAGGTGGCCCCGTTGTCATCAGAGCGGAAGATCTGGAACTCGTTGAAGAGCCCTGCTGGGATCTTGGAGTTGTCCCAGGTCCACTCGACGATAGGGGTCTTGTCCTCTTCGATGGTGACGTTCTCGAGATCCCAGTTCAAGACGGGGCAGTTGCTCACGCGCAGAACGATGGTATCGAACTCATCCATGGGGAATCCACACTTGTTGACCAGGGTATTCCCGTCATTCCCTTTTTTGGAATAGAGGAAATAGTCACCATTGATGAACAGGGGTTTGTAGAGCACGACGTCCATGGTGAGTGCGTCCCCGTTGGGGTCACAGTTGGGAACCAGGTCGAGAACAGGTATAGGCTGACCGGCGGGGCTGGTCAGACGGAAGTCACCACGATCGACGGAGGCACAATCAAGAGGGGTCTTGAAGGTCAGGGTGACGGTGGTGGAGTTACAGTCATAATCACGGGTGGGCAGACCGGTGGTAGGATCGACATAGGTTCCCCCGGTATTGTAGTCTAGAACGACACCATCTTGAACGGAGGTCTTACATGCACCTCCGATATTGACGGTCATTTCACGGTTGGAGGATCCAATATGTACCCACTGGTTGTAAAGGGTATCAAATCGATACTCATTGATAATAAGAGCAGCAACATCCACTTCCTGCTGGGTCGGGGTGAAAGTGATCAACCCGGTTCTTGGATTCATACTCAATGGTGGAGTGGAGCGGATAGGAGTTTGGAAGGTCCAACCTGCATTGAAATTCAGATTGGTTCCAGGAGCTGTTCTGGGGTAGATCCAGCTATACCAGATAGAATCCCCGTCATATTCGATATTGGATTGCTTCCAGTTGAAGGTCTTTCCAACACAAAAAGAGCGAACGGGCTCAGAGACAAATATGGGGGAGGAGTTGTTCCCAAGGAAATTATTCAGGGTCGCCTCAAAATAGAAGCCTCCCGTTGCATTGGCATTTGTATACCCTCCAGGTCGACAACAATCCGACCATGTGAACTTGTAATCGGCACACTTTCCTGGAAGAACCACATATCCGATCAGAACATGGATATCCAGTGTCTTCAGGTTTGGCGCAGGATTGACACAGTCAAAAAGGGTAGGTGATGTGTTACCTGGGCCAGTTCCCGGAACATAGGTCATGGGGACATTGATGTTCGAGAAGCAACTTGAGGTTACGGTGACAGTCTGGTTGACATATGTAGCTCCTGTCACATCGAGGTAGATTCGGAGGATGACCTTATAATGGTGAGCGATCCCGGTCGAATCACCGATGTAACGATACTGAATATCTCCACCTGAATAGTGAGAAGCGTTGGCCTGATAGATCAAGCCTAGGAGGAGACCTGTAAGGAGGATCAATTTTTTCATAAAGCGCTTATTGGAAATAAGG
>JAJLJK010000225.1:0-3700 GCA_033844885.1 Bacteroidota bacterium
CTGACGAACTTCCTGAGTGATCTGCATTTCTGGGGAAGGTTTCTTGAACACCTCCATCCTTTGATCGGCACTCATATCGGACAATTCGGTTTCTGGGACGATCGCGACCCCGTTCTTTAAACTGAATCCCTTTTCACTGACATCTGCAGCCCATGCTACCGTATATCCCTTTTCAAGGGCATGGTCCAAAGCATCCATCATTTCATCCAAAGGAACATTATAACTGTCACTCCATGCCCAATTGTCGGGCACCTGGATCTGGACGCGATCATAAAAATCAAAATGAGTCCATGAGGTGATCTGAATATAATTATCAGGATCGATACCCATTACTTTGTCCGCAAAAGTGCGAGGGGTATATTTTTTGCCATCAAATTCAAATTCAGTGGGATAGGGACCGAGATATACATCAAGCACCGATTCGACCGACTGGCGCCAAACGGGAGTGAGCTTTCCGTTTTTATTCGCCATAACTGCATCCAGCATCCCTTTAAGGACACTTTCCAGTTCCCCGTGATTGTTGATGTCGGTTCCGTAATTCAGTCCCTGGTAAACGGATTGAGGCACCGCACCATATTTCTTGATGACCAATAACACATCTGGAAGGGCGCCACCCTGAGCAAAATTCAGATGCCCATGAAGTCGGATGTATTTTTCGGCCTTGTCTCGATATACCTGACGCACCGTGAACATTTCGGAGATATCAATGGGGTCCTTTCCCATTCGCATCATTTCGGCCTCGACAAAACCTGTAGTGGCGTAACTCCAGCAGGTGCCACTTCTTCCCTGGTCACGCACAGGAGTCGCTTCAAGGTCGATCTGAGTGGTAAATCGATAATTACTTCCATCCCCGCCTCCATTGTCCTTTACCTTGTTGATCAGATCAACCTGTCCATTTGAGTTCAATGAGAGGATCGCCAAGAATCCAATAAGGAAAGCGCTTTTCATTTTTCTGTCTTTCTTGATTTGATGCCAAATCTAAAGTTTATGTGGCCGCGAAAAAACTCGGTTTCCATGCTCGATATGAAAAGGAAAGAATATGCCTACATTTAATCATAAATATTAGAAACTATGATCCGATACATCGCTACTTCTTTACTGGTGACGCTTTCTTTTTCAGCTCAATCTCAAATTCTCAAAAAGCTTCAAAATAAACTGGAGAACAAAGTGGATGAGCGAATTGAAGAAAAGGCCGATGAAAAGATGGATGAGGCTCTGGATGCGGCTTTTGAAGGAACAGGAGAGAATAATGGCAATTCCACTTCAGATTATGACCCTCCCGCTCAATTTCATTTTGACCATCAGATCAATATGAAGTACTCAGTGGCAAAGAAAGGAGAGAAGAATCCCCAAACAGATAACATGATCATTTTGCTGCGAAAGGACGGTAACCATGTTGGAATTGAAATGGAAAAGGAGGGAACCTCAGTAAAGATGGTCATGGATCTCCGTGAAGAGGTGATGGTCTCCATGACAACCGCTTCCTCCGGAATGAAAATGGGAATGATCATGAGTACTTCCTCTGTGGGAGAGGATTCCGGACTGGATGAGAATGATTTCAAGATCACTGAGACCGGAAGGAAAAAGGAGATATTGGGTTATACCTGTAAAGAGTACGAGGTGACCACTTCTGATGGACACGGAACGTACTGGATCACTGAGGAGATCGAGGGGGATCTCGGAACCGCGTATGCTCAAATGGCAAATATGAATAAGGGAATGCCGTCCAATTTTTTGAGAGGAATGGTCATGCTCTCTGAATTCACTACCAAAAAAGGAGAAGTAGTGAATATGGAGGTCACCGAGGTGAAAGAAAATGCAAATGTGAAGATCGCTACCTCAGGCTATCAATGGATAAGGATGTAAAAAAAAGCCGCTCCGAGGAGCGGCTTGATTCTTTATTTGAATTGGGAAGAAACCCTGGCGGCCTTTGGACCATCGGAGTAGTCGTAAAAACCTTCCCCTGATTTCACCCCGAGTTTTCCGGCGGTGACCATATTGACCAGTAAGGGGCAAGGAGCATATTTGGGATTTCCAAGTCCATCATGGAGAACCCTAAGAATACTCAAACAGACATCCAAACCGATGAAATCGGCCAATTGCAAAGGCCCCATGGGGTGCGCCAATCCCAATTTCATGATAGTGTCGATCTCCTCTACACCGGCGACCCCTTCATGAAGTGAGATGATCGCTTCATTGATCATGGGCATAAGGATGCGATTGGCAACAAAGCCAGGATAATCATTGCACTCAACCGGGATCTTTCCAAGATCCTTACTGACCTCAAATACTTTCTTTGTGACCTCATCACTTGTGCTGTAGCCCCGGATGACCTCAACGAGCTTCATGACAGGGACCGGGTTCATGAAATGCATTCCGATGACCTGTTCTGGGCGTTTAGTGGCTGCAGCGATCTTGGTGATGGAGATGGAGGAGGTGTTGGATGAAAGGATACAATGAGCAGGTGTCTTCTCGTCCAATTCGGAGAACAACTTGAGTTTGATGTCGAGATTCTCTGTTGCTGCTTCGATCACCAGATCTGCATTCTTCACGGCATCCGAGAGTTCGGTAAAGGTTGTGATCCTGCCAAGGGTGGCTTCCTTTTCGTCTTCAGAAAGGATCTCCTTTTTGATCATTCTCATCAGATTCTTGGCAATGGTATCAAGCCCTTTGTCCAGACTGGCCTGAGAGATGTCAAACAGGCTTACGGCATATCCCTTTTGGGCAAATACGTGAGCGATCCCGTTACCCATGGTTCCGGCGCCGATCACTGTGATATTCTTCATGGAAATTGGATTTTACGTGGTTATTTTCCTCGTCCCTGCAAAACTATCAAAATGGTATAGAATAGGATCTTGAGATCGTTCAACAGAGACATGTTCTCTATATAGATGATATCGTATTTCAATCGTTGAACCATTTCATCGACATTTTCGGCATAACCGAACTTTACCATTCCCCAACTAGTGATCCCGGGACGAACCCGATGTACATGTTTGTAATGGGGTGCTTTGGTCTTGATCTGCTCAATGTAGAATTGTCTTTCTGGACGAGGCCCGACAATGCTCATCTCTCCAATGAGAACATTGAAGAACTGCGGCAGTTCATCCAGACGATACTTTCTCATGACCTTCCCCCAAGGTGTGATCCGTTCGTCCTCCTCACTGCTCAACTGCGGTCCATTCTTTTCAGCATCCTGATACATGGATCTGAACTTGATGATGTTAAATGGCTTACCGTGAAGGCCGACGCGCTTTTGGCGGAAGAAGATCGGTCCTGGCGATGTGGCCTTTACCATGATCCCAGTGAAAATGAACAAGGGGGAAAGTAGGATCATCACGATCAGGGAGATCACAATATCATAGGCTCTTTTGGCGAAAAGCTGCCAGGTCGGCATCAATTCGTGCTTGATCTCGATCAATGGTGCTCCCAGAGACTCAAGCCTTACCTGTCCGGAAATGATATCATAGGTATCAGGGATCATCTTGACGCGTACGTGAGAATCCTCCAGATCGTTGATGATCTCTTCGAGTTTACTGTGCTCTGAGGATTCTATGGCGATGATCACCTCTTCGATATCATGAGATTCCATCAATTTTCCAATATCTCGATACGATCCGAGGAGGGGTAGTTCCTTTTCGACCAGAAAAGCCAATTTCTCATACACACTGACGAATCCAATGAAGCGATTGCCGGTGGA
>JAJLJK010000226.1:0-3815 GCA_033844885.1 Bacteroidota bacterium
TTCGGATTTTTCGCCCGAACGACATCCATGAAGGCGTCGATTTGGGCTTGATGCTGATGCGCCATTACAATAGCTTTTTAAAAGACAGCAAAAGGTTGTTTACTCGAGCAAAAGTAAACGAAATATTAAATCTTAAATCAACCTTTTTGACAGGAAAATCAGACTTTTCGTGTACTTTTCCGCCATAATGATGAAACCCTCATCTTTAAACCACAATCAATTGTCATTATGAAAAAGGTACTTACTGTTTTAATGGTTGGCCTATTTGCTTTCGCAGGACGGGCGCAGAGTAATGAAATGGAATTATTCCAATCCATGTTCAACCTCGAGAAAAAGGCGGCCCTGGCGGATTATCTCCAATTGTCGGATGAAGAAGGAAAGGTCTTCTGGGGTATCTATGAAGAGTACTCAATGGAGAGAAAAGAGATCATGAAGCAATCCTTTGAGATCATCAAGGAATACGCAGAGGTCTTTGAGAACATTTCGGATGAACAGGCCCAGGCCTTGATGGAAAGAAACCTCAAGAACCGGATGGATCTCGAAAAACTCCATCAGAAGTATTTCAAAAAGATATCTAAGGCCATGGGAGGAACACGCGGAGCTCAATTCGCGATGTTCGAGGCTTTTGTGGATACCCAGATCAGAAGCGAACTCTTCGCAAATATCCCATTCATTGAGAAACAATGAGGAGCTACCTCAATTCTGAACAAGCCGGTTTTACCGGCTTTTTTTATTTGCGAATCAATCGTCGGATCTCGACCAACTCGACAATGACCAACAGGCTCAATAGAGCCACTAAAAGGATCGCCCAGGTACTCATGGTCTTTGTTTATTACAAACCTAAGAGGATCGACAGGGTTTAAAGATGACCTTTGTCACCACCGACCGGGGGTTTTTCAAGACCTTTGTAAATCTGAATCGATAGAGACATGAAGAAAGGGGAGATCATCACCGTAGTTTCACTGATCGTCATCTTCTTTACCGGAGTGACAGCGGCCTATTTCATTACGCGGGTAGAACGTCAACTGCCTATCATCAACCCCTCGGACCTGAATCCGGATATTGTGCCTGATAGCCTTGAGGGCCAGGGTCTTCACCACCGGATCAGGGATTTTGTCCTTTTGGACCAACGTGGAAATGTCCTCACATTGGACTCACTGCGCGAGAAGATCTACGTGGCTGACTTCTTTTTTACCGCCTGTCCATCCATTTGCATCGATATGGCAGGGAGCATGAGACGACTTCAAGAAGAGTTCAAGGATGAGGATAGGCTGGTATTGGTGAGTCATTCGGTGACCCCTGTGGCAGACTCGGTAGAGGTGTTGGCAGAATATGCCGATCGGAATGGAGCGATCTATGGAAAGTGGTTCCTGCTTACGGGAGAAAAGGAGGTTATCTATGACCTGGCCCGGACCAATTACTTTGCCGTTCTCGACCCGGATGCCTATGGAGAGGAGCATGATTTCATCCATACAGAGAACTTCGTACTCGTGGATCAAGACAAAAAGATAAGGGGGGTCTATGCAGGGACCAATCCCCAAGAGATCGACCTCCTGATCAATGATATACACTTGTTACTGAATCAGCAATAAAAAGAGAAAGCCGCCCATCTCTGAGCGGCCACCTTCAAAAAATCACATAAAAAAAACTAAAACAAAAAATGAAAAAACTAAAAAGCTCTTCCCTTCAAATATAACAATCCCTGATTCAATTTTGCAACGAATCTTCTACAAAAGGTAACGAATACTGTTTTTGAAGGTATTCTTTCATCTGTTCATATCCGCCCTGAATGACAATGGTGGTATCCTGGTCACTGGGCATCAAAGAAAATGATCCACTTTCCACTGTGGCGTCAAAATGACGGATCCCTCTTGAACCATCCCGGTTGAATAAAAAGATCTTGTGTGTCTGTCCTGCTTGTTTTCGAGGGTCGAAGAACTGAAATACCTGAACCATGAAAGCATCATTGTTCCACTCTTCCTTGATATAGACCCCCGACTGATAGAACGACGAGGGCAGTTCTCTTGATCGATAGGCGGTCATGATCTCCTTCTCAACCTTCTCTGCCTCCGATGGTTTTCCCATGGCCCTATAAAGCTGACACTGCCAGATCAGGTATTCCTTCTTTTTTGGGAATTCCTGCATGAGTTTTTGGAGTGCATAATCCGCATTCTCTAGGTTCCCCACATGGTGCCACTCGAGCAGGCAGATATTTGCCAAGGCCTGTTCCGAAAAAACGGACCCTCTCTGGAGATTGTCAAGGGCTGACTTGTAACACGGAAGCGCTTTCGCTGGATTTCCCAATTCCTGCTCCAGAAAGCAAACCATATAAGTAGCGGTCTGGTTCCTTTCATAATATTGGTTGATGGTCTGATAGACTCTTAGGGCACTATCCGGCATATCTGACAAGTAGAACAGTTCGGCTTTGTCGAGCAATAAGGGCTTTCTCAGTGGGTAGAGCTCCAGTCCTCTATTCAGGGAACGAATGGCTGCTTGATTACGACCTAGGTTTCGTTGGGTCAATGCCATGGCCCGATAAAGCTCATCGGTTTCATAGCCTTTGTCCACAGCAAGTTGATACATCCTCAACGCAGTGGTATCCTGATCCTTTGTGAGCATTGCCTGCCCGATGATGAAGGCGTCTTTTCCACTTCTTCGATGGGCGTCCTTCAAATATTTGGCGATCTCATCGTATTGCTTACTCTGGTATAACTTGTCAAGGGTCCCCTGAGCCTGTGCCAAGGATCCCAGGACCAATAGAACTGTTAGGAATCGTACTTTCATGTGGTAAATCTAAGAATGTTTCAACCCTGTTTCCATGAACGACCTAAATGTCACTCTCGTACAACCGGATATAATTTGGGAGGATCACAAAAGGAATGCCAATCATTTGGAAGAACTCCTTGGCGATCTTGGGAAAACGGATCTTATCATGCTACCGGAAATGTTCTCGACAGGGTTCACCATGGATCCCAGAAAGGTAGCGCTTGAAGATGGCGGAGAGATGCGGGATTGGATGATCGGACTTGCCCGTGATATGAATTGTTGGGTGATAGGAAGTCTTTGCGTTTCGGATTCCGGCCGGTTTTTCAATCGCCTTTTTGCAGTTTCACCAAATGGAGTTGAGCTTCGCGCAGATAAGCGCCATCTCTTTTCCCTGGCGGGTGAGGAAAAGGTCTACTCTCCCGGAGAGGTTCGTCAAACAGTGACCATCAATGGATGGACGATCCTTCCACTAGTGTGTTATGATCTTCGATTTCCAGTCTGGTCGAGGAATGACCTTGGATATGATCTTTTGCTCTATGTAGCTAATTGGCCCCATCGACGGATCGGTGCTTGGGACACCCTTCTTCCTGCCCGAGCCATTGAGAATCAAAGTTTTGTTGTCGCGGTGAACCGAGTCGGGTTGGATGGGAACCAGGTCCATCATTCAGGGCATTCCTCTGCATTCGATCCCCTGGGAAGCCGGATCGCAACCCTAAAGGATGATTCGGAAGAGGTTTCCACAGTAGCCCTTTCTGGGGAGGAACTAAAAAAGACCCGTGAGCGGTTCAGGTTCCTCAATGATCGTGACGAATTCAGTATCGAGGGTGTTCAAGGATCCAGGTGAGTTCGATCTCCCAATTGGCGCGTAATTCGATCTTTTCCTGATAGTATGAAACCCATTCAGGGGTCTTCCCTTCAAGGTAATTTCCGGGATCCCAAACGCCATTGTCATTCTCATCCCAGATCACTCGCATTCGGAACTTCCCGGGGTAGAGATAGGGGATATCCATTTTCTCTGAGATCCGCAAATTCTTGTGGTAGACCACCTC
>JAJLJK010000227.1:0-13051 GCA_033844885.1 Bacteroidota bacterium
GCAGAGGAGGTATTCCTAACCAATGCCATTCGTGGAATTCAATGGGTAAAGAGTTACCGTCGGAAGGAATTCAAAAATGAGATTTCTGGCGAACTGATCAGGAAGCTTTCGATACAGGCTAATTTAGAATAGGATCTGTGGGCGAATTTGCCCAGATCTGATACGATCCTCCAAGGTGGAGAAGGAGTTTTTTCCAAATATCCTCCCCATCCTTATGGAACAGCCAATCCGGAGATCCTTTGAATATCACCCAACTTTGTTGGTCCATTTCCATTTCCAATTGACCGGGCCCCCATCCGCTGTATCCAAGGAAGAATCTTATGGAATTTGGCTCTATGCCTTCATTTCGGATCAGGTCTTTCAAGACTTCGAGGTCACCTCCCCACCACAATCCTTCCATGACCTCGATCGAGCCGGGAAGGAGCTCACCAAGGGTATGAAGATAATAGAGGTTGTCCTGCTGAACAGGTCCACCATAATTTGCCGTTACATCGGATTCGGGAAAATCGGGTAAAAGAACATCGATCTTGAATTCCAATGGTTTATTGAGGACAAAACCGACCGTTCCCTCTTCGTTGTGTTCCGTTAATAAGATCACGGTCCGTTCGAAGGAGGGATCGCCCAAAAAGGGCTCGGCCGCAAGAATGCAACCTTTCTCAGGGGTGTGTATCTGCTGCATATTCTCTAAAATAACGTCATTTCCCTTTTACCTCAAAGTGCATCCCCGTAAATTTGTTCAAACTCCAGATCATGAAACATGACTTTTCAGATATCCGAACCGATTACGATAGGGATTCTTTATTGGAGTCACATCTGAAAACGGATCCTTTTCAACAATTCGCAAAGTGGTATAAGGAGCACGAATCAGGAGGTGCCTCGGATCCGACTGCTTTTACCCTTAGCACGGTCCGTATTGATGGCAGACCAGATTCAAGAGTGGTTCTACTCAAGGAGATCTCAGAAGGTGGTTTTGTCTTCTTCACCAATTATCAAAGTCAGAAAGGGAAGGATCTGGAAGCTAATCCTTTTGCATGTCTCAACTTTTTCTGGCCCGAAGAGCAGCGTCAGGTTCGAATAAGAGGTAGGGTGGAAAAGGTCAGGGAAGAAGAGAGCTCACGCTACTTTGATTCCAGACCCAGAGAATCCAGGATCGGGGCGTTGACGAGTAATCAAAGCTCGGAAGTGCCTTCGAGAGATTTTCTCGAGCAAAGGTTCTCATCCCTCCAGCATGATTATGAAGGTAGAGAGATTCCCAGACCGGATTACTGGGGGGGATATCGTGTAATTCCTGATGAGATCGAATTCTGGCAAGGACGTCCGAGTCGACTCCACGACAGGATCCTTTATTCCAGATCGGATTCTGGATGGACCCATAAACGATTGGCGCCATAAAAAAAGCCCGGGTGACCGGGCCTTTTCATTTCATTTCTCAAGATCATCTGGCCTCCTGAGGGCGCATGCGGAAAACAAGCACTTGATAAAGTCCGAACAAGGTCAGAGAAAAGACAATATTGCCGAGTAAAGTATTTCCAAAGAAGGGTACACCTGCAGCATAAGCTGCCATCAGTCCTGAAAGATCACGAGTATAGAGATGGGGCATACTGACCCAACTTCCAAAATTGGTGATCACAAAGAAGAGCAATGCGGAACCGATGGATCCAAGAAAAAGACTACCATAATTGGCCTTTTTGATCCTCATTCCCAATACTACAGTCAAAAGAAAGGCGGAATAAACGAATGTCATCCCTGGGTAAAAAAGACCAAAAGAGCCTGAGAAACTGCTATAGATGAGATTGTTAAGGATAAGGTCGCTCACAAAAAGACTGATGATCGGCATCATTAGGGCCCATTTCTTATCCTTAAATAGAGCTCCTCCGAGAAGAGCAATGGCTCCGGTTGCGGTGACGTGCCAGGGATGCGGGATCAACCTGGTAAGCGCTCCGAAAATGATGATGGAGGTGATGATATATCTTCCGTTCTTTCCCATGAGACTTTTTCTTTGAGAACACAAAGGTAACGATGAATGTACTTGGATGAAAATCCAAAGTTCACCAATTGTAAATAGGAAGATGTTTATAAATGATAATAATCCTTTGCCTGGCGCTCAATATCCTCACGGTGATCCGGATGTGCAATGTTGATCAGGGCGCGAATACGATCTTTAATGGACTTTCCATAGAGATTAGCCACTCCATATTCAGTGGCAATATAGTGCACGTGAGCACGGGTAGTGACCACACCTGCTCCCGGCTTTAATATCGGAACGATCTTGCTTTCGCCCTTCGCGGTGACACTTGGAAGTGCAATGATCGGTTTACCACCCTCTGAGAGGCTGGCGCCACGGATAAAGTCCATCTGACCTCCAACACCACTATAGAATCTGGTACCTATCGAATCAGCGCATACCTGACCCGTGAGATCCACTTCAATGGCACTGTTGATAGCAACGACACGCTTGTTCTTCCTAATGGTTGAAATGTCGTTGACATAGGCGATATCCAGCATATTCACCAAAGGGTTGTCATGCATGAAATCATAGAGTTTTCTGGTTCCAAAGGCAAATCCGGAGATGATCTTCCCTGGATGAACTCTTTTCTTCTCGTTTGTGATGACTCCTTTTTCAACTAGAGGCAGGATCCCATCAGAGAACATTTCGGTATGGATTCCCAGATCCTTGTGATTCGTCAAATTCTGGAGGACCGCATTGGGGATGACCCCGATCCCCATCTGAAGACAGGAACCATCCTCGATCAATCCAGCCACGTGTTGCCCTATCGCCTTTTCGACCTCGCCTGGCTCCGGAAGATGATGCTCATAGATGGGGTCATCAGAATCGACAAAAGCATCGATCTCTTTGGTGTGGATCAAACCATCTCCATGGGTTCTGGGCATGTTCGGGTTTACCTGGGCGATCACATATTTGGCCACATCTATGGCAGCCTTGGTGGCATCTACAGAGACCCCAAGGCTACAAAAACCATGTCGATCAGGAGGGGAGACCTGGATCAAGGCCACATCCAAATGAATGATCCCCTTTCGAAACAGACCGGGAACCTCACTGAGGAAAGCCGGGATGTAGTTGGCGCGACCGGTCCATGTTGCCTTTCGGACATTTCCGCCGATAAAAAGGGAATTGATCTCAAAGATCCCCTCATACTTCTCATCCGTATAGCTAGCGTCACAATCGGTGTGAAGATGGTAGATACTGACATTCTTCAGTTCATCCGCTTTTCCCACCATGGCATCAACTAATTTTTGAGGAGCGGCAGCAGCAGTATGAATATAGACATGGTGGCCGGATCGAATGATCTCCACGGCCTTCTCAGGTGAAACCGGGGTATACATCAGAGTAATCGTTTAAAGATGAATATGAGGAACAGGACCACAATGATGCCCAACAAGAGATAATAACTACCGCGATAGTGAATTCGGTGTAGACCAAGGTCTTTGCGATAGCTCCAGATGAGATAGGTGATGAAGCCGATCATAAAGATCCCGGCAAATATCCAGTGGCCTGTGGTGATGTTCTCCATTTGCTTGCTATTTTCGGGTCGAAGGTAGGAATACCCTCTTTTCAAAAATGCGATAATTGTCAGGTTTTACCATGAAAAAACAGATCGATCACGTTGCTAGATTTCACGAATTGTTCCTAATCGGAAATGAAGATTCTCCAAGAGGAAATGTCGACCAGGACACTTTTATGCTCCGTTATAAATTGATGCGGGAAGAAAATGAAGAATACCTTGAAGCAGCTGAAAAAGGGGACCTGGTGGAGATCGCAGATGCTCTTGGCGACATGATGTATATCCTCTGTGGTACGATCCTCAAACACGGTCTCCAAAATGTGATCGAAGAAGTTTTTGAGGAGATCCAGCGCAGTAACCTTTCCAAATTAGGGGCTGATGGGAAGCCCATCTATCGCGAGGACGGAAAGGTGTTGAAGGGTGAGAACTATTTTCGTCCGGATATTCGAGGGATCCTCGAACAAAATGGAGTCATGATTTAGTTCTCGTAATAGTCCCAGACCGGAGTTTCCAATTGGCGGATCAAACCAATGGAAAATCGATATTGGTCTTCAGTATCTGCCAGATCCCTTGCTCGATAGGCCATTTTTAGTGCCTCCGAGGCCATGCCGTTCTCATATAGGGCATAGACCCTAAGTATCGCAAATTCAAATGAGGTGGGATAAGCATCCACTCCCTTTCGGGTGATGAACAAGCTGGTTTCAAGGCTTTCCTGGGTCCCCATCTGCCACATACCGGTAGCCTCTGATTCGTAGAAGGAGTAGGGTATGGCAGTATCGGGTATGGAATTCCAAACGCTTTTGTACCCATTCCAGTTGGCGCCGGAACGAAGAAAGGTCAACCGCGTCCTTTCTGCCAGGAAGGGTAATTTAAGAGTGTCAGGACCCAATGAATCGATCTCGAGGATCACTCGTTCCATAAACAGGCTATCCCTTTGCTGAATGGCCTGCCCTAAATTCACTCGGTAAACCTCTGTGATGTATTCGTTCCAGGGAAAGGGGACCTCATTCTCCACCAATTCTGGATGGATCATCAACGTCTTTACGATCGGATTCTCCAGGTATAGATTATACTTGAGGATAAATGGCCAATAGGCTGTATCTGCCAGGGAACTGTCATTCATGGTGAGTCGGAGTTGGCTGATCAGGTTTTCCATCTGCCCGGGACTCTCATTCCAAATGGCTACTTGAAGAAAATGCTCCCATCGGCCGACAGGCAGATTGCCCGACAAGGCCTGTTGCCTTTCATTGGGGTATTCGAGAAGGGTTTTCATTCCCTCCTGAAAGAAAGAGGTCAGTTCGATCCTATTCTTTCCCTCCTCATCCGAACTTTCCTCAGAAATGTATTGGATCCCTCCTATGAACCCCTTTGGATTCATGATCAGAACTCCCGGGTAGGGACGAAGTCTAAGGTCGTTCATGATCTGCTGACACAAAGAGGGATCGTAAACCCTAATAGGAACAAGGTCTTTATTCAGACGACCTTCAATGGTTTGCGCATCGAAATGATCCTCAAAGGGTTGGGCAAAAGAGAACCAAAGGAAAAGATCTTTGTCCTCCTTATCAGCCATCATTTGGAATTTCTTCCATTCGGCCTTGTCATTGACATCAATGAAAAAGATCCTCGCGGGGCTTTGGAGGGATAGGATCACCAGAAGAAAAATGAGATGAAACCTCATTTGAACAGGTCGTTTTTTTCGTTGGGTCGTCGAAAGAACTGGGGCCGGAATCCCTTAAGCCGTTTTTCACCGACTGGTATTTTGTCCGGAGGATACAAGGTGGCATCCGGTTTGGTCAAAAAGGTGATTCCACTGACCTCCTGATCCTTCAATCGAATGATCAAATTACTGCAATCTGCCCGATTGATCCCTTCTATGGCTCCGGTTTCCTCATCAACCGCATAATAGACGGTCTGGCCATTTCCCTTAACATCGATCTTCCTCAATTGGTTGTCGGTGAACAACCCGTACATGTCCCGACCCTTGATCTGATGAGCATTGACCGAATCGATCTCACCGATCATAAAGGCATTTCCGATCAGTATCAAAGAATCTAGTTTTTGACGTCGAACCGTAAGGGTAACTTCGTCCCCCGTCAGTTGTGTCTTGCCGTTCCAAATGACCGGATCTCCGTAAAAGAAGAAGATCGAATCGATGTCGGAGTAGTAAAGTGAATCACAGACCGCTTGAAAATCAGACTTATAGATCTTCACATCATGAAACACTTTCATATGGCGTTCTTCGCGGGATGGGTCGATCTGCTTACTGATGAACTGGTCACCATGGATGTAAAGGGAGTCGCCATCGATGAGTTGGGTCAAAAGAGGCTCATCTGTCACATAAAGGGATTCAGGTTCCCTGGTATAGTGAGCAAAGCCACCTTCCAACAAGATCTCGTTCTTGATATCCCAGAGGTAAACATTTCCAAATACCTGACCTTCTCTTTTCTTTTCTAAAAAGAAGATGGAATCTCCTTTTAGGATCTGACCATCCGATGCCATGTAAGGATTCCTGCTGAAACTTGAACGTCCACTTTCTGGATTATAGGTTCCTCGTTCACAATAGATACTATCCTTTCCGCTTTTTATGATGGTCGGACCAAACATTTTCGTTCCCTCGGTTATCGTGCTATAAACCAGCGTATCACTGGAAACCGAATAATCAGGGGAAATGATCCTTACTGAATCCTTGAAAAGGAATTCCTTGGTTCCGGTTAAATAGATACCCACCTTGGACCTCAAGGTCTTATCCTCCTGCAGGATATTCCCTCCTGACAAATAATACGCCTGATTCACCTTTCGATCGAAAAAGATCTTATCCGTGGTCAGGGTCATCTTTGGGTCACGTAGGGTGACATTACCCTCGATCTCCATCATCCTGGTCACCCCATTGTAGGTCATTCGGTCTCCCGTAAGGGTAATGCTATCACCCTGGTTGACCCGAATATGCCCATAGGCGATGGCCGAATTGTCCGTTTGGTTCAAATAAGCGCTGTCACAATTCATCAAAGCACCCTCGTGAGCAAATCGCACATTGCCAACGAGTCGAACCATCGAAACACCAAATTTTTTAAATCCGTTGAACCGATCGGCATATTTGATCTCGATGGCGGATTGCGAGTGGAGAAGGGTTGGAATAAACAGCAAAAGCCCCATCAGTAGGGGCTTTGCATGTTCTGGTATCCGAAATTGTACCGTAAGGGTACGCATCTTCTATGATCGATGAATGGTTTGAACCCTATCAGGTCCTACAGAGACCACTGTGATAGGAGTTTCGAGCTCCTTTTCGATAAACTCGAAATAGGTTTTGAAATTGTTGGGAAGCTGGTCAAATTCCTTGACCTCGCAAATATCCTCCGACCATCCCTTGAAGGTCTTATAGATCGGTTTTACAAGGTTCTCGTCAAGGATGTAAGGTAGATCCTCGACCTTTTCCCCTCGATATTCATAATGTGTACAAACCTTGATCTCATCCAGACCGGTCAGAACGTCTGCCTTCATCATGATGAGCTGAGTTACCCCATTCACACTGATGGCATATTTCATCGCTGGCAGGTCAAGCCATCCGCACCGACGTTCACGACCGGTGGTGGATCCATATTCATTTCCCTTATCCCTCAAATATCGACCGTCCCCATCAAATAACTCAGTAGGGAAGGGACCACTACCGACACGAGTGGTGTAAGCCTTGAAGATCCCAAAAACATCCTCGATCCGATTGGGTGCGATTCCGAGGCCGGTGCAGGCACCTGCGGCCGTGGTGTTGGAGCTGGTAACAAATGGGTAGGTACCGAAGTCAATATCCAAAAGAGTTCCCTGCGCTCCCTCAGCAAGGATCTTGCATCCCTTCTTCATTTTGTGTCGAAGGAAATTCTCACTGTCAATGAAGGTTATCTTCCTTAAATGATCAATGGCGGCGAACCACTCTTCTTCCATGGACTCGATGTCGTACTGGAAGTCATATTGCCCGAGAAGTTGTTCATGCTTCTTGCGGAGGTTCATGTATCGCTCGCGAAAATCGTCGAGTTCGATATCACCAACCCTCAATCCATTTCTACCGGTCTTGTCCATGTAGGTAGGTCCGATTCCCTTGAGAGTTGAACCGATCTTTTGCTTTCCCTTGGCCTGCTCACTGGCTGCATCCAGCAATCGATGGGAGGGGAGGATCAGGTGGGCCTTTCGGCTGATGAGAAGCCGATCGATGACCTTGGGATCCTGTTGGACGAGAGCATCTACCTCCTTTTTGAAAATGATCGGATCGATGACCACACCATTTCCAACAACATTCAATACACCTTCGTGAAAGATCCCGGAGGGAATTGTGTGAAGAACGTGTTTTCGCCCATCGAATTCAAGAGTATGACCCGCATTTGGGCCACCCTGAAAACGGGCGATGATATCGTATTGCCGGGTGAATACATCAACAATTTTTCCTTTTCCCTCGTCTCCCCATTGAAGGCCGAGAAGTACATCAACTGCCATGAAAATGTAGCGTTTGATTTATGGTTTGTTCGTGGTTTTCTTTGAAGTGGGCTCCTCCTTACTCTTATTCGCATAGATATAGAGAGAGTGACCCTGAACCGAGACCCCGAAGATCTCTTCGATCGTGTCCTTGATCTGTTGGATCCTTGGATCACAGAATTCTAAAACCTCGCCGGTGTCCGTGAGGATGATATGATCGTGCTGGCGATTGAAATAGGATTTTTCGTAAAGACTCTGATTTTGCCCGAATTGGTGTTTTCTGACCAATCCCGAATCCAGCATCAGCTCGATGGTATTGTAAAGCGTTGCCCTGGAGACCCGATAATTCTTATTCTTCATCGAGATATACAGGCTCTCGATGTCGAAATGATCCTCATAGTCATAGATCTCACGAAGGATCGCGAATCGCTCAGGCGTCTTGCGCTGTCCATTCCTTTCAAGGTATTCCGTGAATACCTTCTTTACTTGTTCAAAATCCTTGGATTCCACCATGGCGTTCCCGATCAAACGCCAAAATTAACAAACAAGCTGAGACGGGCGTATTCTTTTTTGGATACCTCATCGGGGCTTATTTTCGTTTCTTTGAAAAAAAACCGGCATTTTGAAAAATCGCCTTCTTCTATCTGCATTCATTCTATTATTTGCCCAAGGTGCTTGCGCCCAGAGCAAGAGGTCCCTTCAATGGTTCGAAAGTGCGCGACTTGAGCTCCGTGACGATAATTACCACGAGGCCAGGGTCTATCTTGATAAGGCCATCGAAAGGGATCCTGACTTCATCAATGCATTGGAACTTCGAGGTGATCTCAACTCAGCCGAAGAGCGGTATGAAGAAGCTGAGAATGATTACAACCAGGCCCTGAATCAAGGGGGAAAGAGTCATCTTTATTACAAATTAGGCGTGGTTCAAATGAAGAACCTCCATTACACCCAGGCTCGTGAGTCCTTCGCGCAGTACCTGAGAAGTGACCGAAAGACACCAGGGATCGAAAGGCTCATCCAGGATAAACTAATGAAGAATATCGACTTCGCTGAAGGAGCTCTTCAAGATCAGGTAGCTTTTGACCCCAAGAATCTCGGCGAAGCGGTGAATCAGCAGGATATGCAGTATTTCCCAAGTATTTCGGGGGATGGAAAGACTCTGGTCTATACTTCACGTAATTATGAAGGACCCTACAGCAACGAGGATTTTTTCATAACGACCAGAAACGATTCGGGCGAGTGGTCCGAGGCAGAGCGAATGAAAGGATTTCTGAACTCTCCAGGCAATGAGGGGGCACAAAGCCTTTCGGCGGATGGAAAGCTGATCATCTTTGCGGCTTGCGAACGAAGGGATTCTCGCGGTAGTTGTGATCTCTACTATTCGTTTGATACCGGAGAAGGGGTTTGGTCCGAGCCGAGGAATATCGGAGATAGCATCAATTCCCGAGCATGGGAGAGTCAGCCCTCTCTTTCGGCAGACGGCCGGACCTTATACTTTGTGCGGGGTATAGATGCCAGAACCCAGAACATCGATATCTACTATAGCGAGCTCCATCCTGATGGCTATTGGAAAAAGGCACAGCGACTTCCCGGAAAGGTGAATACGCCATTTAAAGAAGAAAGTCCTTTCATTCATTTTGACGGCAGGAGCCTGTACTTCGGATCGGATGGACATCCCGGGATGGGAGGTTCCGATCTCTTCGTCAGCAGGAAACAAGAGGATGGAACGTGGGGAGAGCCGGAAAACCTTGGGTACCCCATCAACACACCTAAGAGTGAATTTAGTCTGATCGTTGATCCGGATGGCCGTACCGGATATTTCGCCAGTGATCGGGATGGGGAAAAGGGCTACATGGATCTGTTCATGTTCGAACTACCTCTTTCTGTTCGTGCAACTCCTGTGGCCTGGGTCAAAGGTGTGATCACGGATCGGAAGACAGGAAAACCCCTGAAGGCTGAGCTGCAGTTCCTGGATCTTGCCAATGGTGATCTATTCACGAAGACGGAAAGCGATGTCAATGGCGTCTATTTTGCTGTCCTTCCGGTGGATGCAGATTATGCCCTGAATATCAGCAAGCCGGGATACCTTTTTCACTCAGAGAACTTTAGCTTGATCCAACAACCGGAGAATCGGGCTTTTCCTTTGGATGTGAAACTGTCACCCATCCAAAAGGATGTCAAGGTGAAATTGAACAATGTGTTCTTTGCGACAGATAGTTATGAGCTTCGACCTGAATCAAAGGTTGAGTTAAATAAGGTGGTCGAATTCCTGGATCTGAATCCCAATGTGATCGTGGAGGTCCAGGGTCATACCGACAACGAGGGGAGCTCCGCCTATAACCTTCAGCTTTCTAAAAAACGTGCCGCCTCGGTGGTCGATTATCTCAAGTCACAGGGAATAGCTTCTGCACGAATGAAAAGTGCTGGATTTGGTGATACTCAACCGGTTGCTACGAATGAAACGGAAGAAGGAAGACAGGCAAACAGACGCACGGAAATGAAGATCATCGAAATTTTATAGCCTTTTAAGCCTGATTCGACACCTTTAAAGTTCCTAGCCAATAACCCTTTATGAAAAAATCGTTCATTTTGGGGGGTATTCTCTTGTTGGGAGGTTGTATATCCGATCTCGACCTAGAGAAATTCAATGACCCCAAATTCAATTACGATGCCCATTGGATCATTCCAGTGGCAAAAGCGACTCTCACCCTCGAGGATGTAGTGAGAGAAAGCAAATACGTCCAGATTGACCCGGATAATGCCCTTCGGGTGGTCTATCGTCAGGACAGTCTGTTCACGGTGAACGCCACTGATTTTTCAGAGATCCCCAACCAGGATTCTCTCTCATTTGATGTAGCAGTAGGGCTGGGAAAACAGACTTTCTCAGGAAGTCTAGGAACCCTTGCAGGGGGCCAATTGACAAGGATCCTGATGGGTGAAGGTTTCCTTTTTTGGGAGACTGATCCTGTTGGTGGAACCGGAACCATCACTGTGGAACTGGATAATGTGACCCAAATGGGAGGTCCGGTGTCTTTTCAGATCAATGCCTCTCCTTCAGGGGAGTCTGGCTCCATTGATATCTCAGGAATGGAATTCGACCTGTCTCAGGGAAGTAATCCCTACAACAACCTCGGATTCACCATGGAGATCATCAACTCCTCCCTGACTCCAGGATCGAATATTCCGGTGACCTTTCGGTACACAGATATAACTGTGGAGGAAGTGGACGGTTATATTGGCCAACGAAATATTTCCATTCCGACTCAAACCATTGATTTGGATCTAGGAGGGATCGAGGAGTTCTTCGATGGCCTTTATTTGACTGACCCTAAGATCACTTTGGAGACTGTCACCAATGTTGGGATACCTTTTAATTTGACTCCCTACATCAATGGAGTGAATAAGAACGGACAGATAAAGACCCTGAATGCGCCATCATTCAATGTGGCAGGTGCCCAATTCAAGGGAGACTGGGATACCTCAAAATACGTTCTGAATGCACAGAACAGCAATGTCACCGACTTCATCTCTTTTATTCCGCATCAGATCATTGCAGGGGGCAATGTTCAAACCAATCCCGCAGGTCCGGCTCAGAATTTCATCACCGGCAACGGAGCCGCGGTCCTGAATATGGAAATGGATCTACCATTGACCCTTCGGGCAGAGAATATGAGGTTTGAAAAAGATATCAATGATATCGATTGGGGGATCGACCCCGACCGTTCTGAGTCGATCGATCTCTTGACCCTTCATATGAAATTCAAAAACAGCCTTCCTCTCCAGGCTTCGGTTCGGTTACTTATGATCCAAAATGGTGTGGCTGTGGATTCGGTCGTTGTCACGGATCTGCTACAGGCAGCTCAGGTGGATGGACAGGGTAGAGTTCAGGTTCCCGTGGATTACAGGACCTCTATCACTCTGGACCAACCACAGATCGATAATCTTCTTCGATCCAAGACCGTTCGGTTCAAAGCTGTGTTCAACACGACAAATAACGGACAGACTCCGGTTACCTTCTATTCGGATTATTTCCTTGAGGTCGGAGTAGGACTGGAGGCCAAGCTGAATGTAAATGTGGAGGACCTATGAGAATTCTGATCGCTCTACTCGGAACTCTACTTGTGGGTTCCCTCGCCGCACAGAATAATACGCATGCTGTATTCATGAGTAATGCGCCGCAGACCATTTTCATCAATCCGGGCACTCCCGTGGAGCATAAACTATGGATCGGAATCCCAGCACTCACCAACATTCAGGTTTCTGCGCTTTCAACTGGGGTGTCGGTCAGTGATGTGTTGGGGAAGGAATACACACTACAAGAGACCATCGATAATTTGGTCAGGAATGTCGAACCCGGAGATCGGTTCGAATTGAACCAAAGGTTGGATATCTTCAATTTTGGTTTCTCTGTAGGAAAGGGATTTCTTGCTTTTGGTTTATCCCAACAGTTGTACTTCAATCTGGAGTATCCTGCAGAGCTATTTAAATACCTCAGGGAAGGGAATGCACAATACCTGGGGACCACTGTCGATGTGGGTGGATTTGCCTCCAACGCTCAGGTTATCAATGACCTGTCATTGACCTATCAATATCCAATCACTGAAAAGTTAACCGTTGGAAGCACCTTTCACCTAATGACAGGCCTCGCCAATTATGTGGTTGAAAGATCATCGGCAGAGGTCTATACCGACGTGACAGAGACCCAAATGGAAACGGATATCCTCATTCGATATTCAAGCATTTACAATGAGGATGAGAATGATTTCAGATTGAATGGTTCCAATTTCTTTCTGGGTCAGAACAAAGGATTTTCCTTTGATATAGGAGCACATTATCGGATTTCCGATAAGCTTTCTGTTGGAGCTTCATTTATTGGTTTGGGCAGCATCAATTGGGACGCAAATGTGACCACATATAAGAGTAACGCTAATATCATTTGGGAAGGTGTTGAATACACCTACGAACAGGATCAGGACATAAGTTTCAACGATTATTTGGACACCCTTGCCGAGAAATTGGATTTTCAAGAGATCGAAGGAGGTTCTTACAGGACCACTCCGGTCCAAAGG
>JAJLJK010000228.1:0-3346 GCA_033844885.1 Bacteroidota bacterium
TCCGGTCACATTATCTGCAGGGGTACGAACGATGCGACTACTTGGGTTCCAGCGCATGTCATTACCGTTATCCTCCTTCAACCAGGTGTTCTCGCCAAAGAACATGTTCAAACGCTTTCCGGTGGCGACATCGATCGCATACCCGGGGAAGACGCTCCAGCCTGGATTGGCAGGATCTGGAATCAGGTTCCTTGGATTGGCAGGATCCTGTTGAAGACCGGCTGCCTTGCGAAGTTGGAATTTCTGATTACCATCAACAGATAGGGATGGATCCTCAGCCATTTCCAGAACGGGAACCCTGGTCCATTTGCTTGGGTCTGAAGTAAAGATCACATCCACATCGTGAACGCGCTCAATATCGATCCGACCAAGTGGATCAGCAGGTCCCATGCCATAGATCTCATATGGAGATTCTGTCTTACGACGGATTGGACTCAGGTAAGTTCCTGGGGCCCAGGTCCCGCCAAGGATGGTTTTGTAAACCCCTCTTGGGTCACCCCCGAAATCGGGATACGATTCAGCGGGTTGTTCAGTCGGTGTGGTGTTACCACCTGAAAGGATCCAGTTGAGCGGCGTATAACTGTCCGCATCACTGACCCCGCTTAACCAGCTATTGGTTGGGTTGGAGAACACCCTTTCTGCCCCAATGAAACCGTTATTCCGCACATTGTCAGAGTCGTTTCCGGGGAATCTCACCTGATTGACACGTAGGGAAAGACCGATCGGTTGGCCTTTGTCATACAGGATCTGCTCCTGAAGATATCCAATGGGAGCGATGGCACTATCCACGATCTCACCTGCAGCATTCACCAGGTTCCAACGAGCATCGTCCGTGGTTCCGGTGAATTCAATGGTATAGGTGGCAGAAGGTACTCGCTTGGGGTCGACGACCTTAAGATCGAGCGGACCTGCACCGCGCTGATAGGTAAGGTACCCGTCATTCACATTATTGAGGATCTCAGTCACGGTTCCCTCTGTCAGGCGAAGGAAATTGTTACCGTTACCCACACCCTCGATCCTGGTGATCTCTGGTGAGTCTCCATAGTTCGCACCCAGGACCATTCCTCCATTCTCAGGAAGGGTCTTGTGAGGGATCGCAGAGGTCACCCGAATGTTGCGACGACCAGCGAGATAAGGCTTACGCTGACCATTCGGGCTGTTCTGTGGATCAAATGGCTCATACTCATTGTAAGCATAAGCGATCACAAGGAAGTGATAGGGTTTGTGATTGATCAACCTCCTATTATTGGTAGCGAAGGCATCCTCGGTAAACCGGAATGAGGTCACGATCCCTTGGTTGTTATAGACCGGGGTCATGTTCTCAGGAACCAAACGGTTGATATCCGGATCCACCTCGTAGTTCACGAGTTGGGTGATACCGTTCTTCACATCACATTGGGCAACCAGACGCGCTTGTGTGGGGTCGTTCAGGTCAGATACGGAGACCTGCTCGGTTGCCAATTGATAGATCTGGAATCCTTCAAAAACGTATTCGAAATAATTAGGTCGAACATTGATGATGCTGTCAAAATCGCCACCGGGTGGAATAGTGATCAATGGATCACGCTCACGGTAGCTGAAGTTGAAGTTATTACTGCTCGGCTGATAGCCCAGATTGAGGATCAACTCCTGATCGAGTTCTACAATGGTCATATCCGGAGCATCGGGTCCGTCCAATACGCGGAAGCAATTGTCAAAGAGCTCTTGCGCTTTGTCATCAGCGATGATGACCTTCTCTACCGAAGCAAAGAGGTCGGAACTGTTGATATCACGCTCCCAAACCACTCCAGTAGTAATGAAGTTCAAAGCACCTGGAGCCAGTGAGAAAGGACCTGCGTTGTGCAGACCACGCTTATCCTCCTGGTTATTGGGTGACTCATACCATCCTGGGATCAAAGGTGCCACAGGAGGGGTGGTCTCTGTAGTATCATAGGTTTCTCCGGGATAGGCGAACAGAGTCACATCTCCGGTTCCGGTCGGTGTGAATCCATCTCCATTACCGGTATTTCCAGGACCACTGGGGTTTTCGACAACCAATGGGAAACCATTCTTCCAGCGGCTACGCATGTAGTTGTAGAATTCACCTGCGTTGTTGGGGTTTCCGGAAGTAGCACTACCTGTGTTGTTGTAATACATGAACCCGGACATGATGATACGCTCATTCACACCGGTGGCAGGATTCTCAGCAATACAATTTCCATTGATATCACGAACCCCGTCTACACAACCATCACGGTCGTTATCACGTCCATCAAAATAATCAGCAAAAGGTCCCTGAAAGAAGTCAAATCCTACTGCTGGAGGGTTGAGCCCATAACCCAGCGCACCTTCGTCATTATTATCGGCATTATAGACATACCCCAATCCGCGAGGGATATCACAACCGATGATGTCGTCCCTGGCATTTCCAAGATCCGGGTCGAACCAGGTTGAGAAATATGTATTGGTCAGTCGGAATGTCGATTTGTTGATGATCCGATAGTTGTTGAAGGTCATGTTATTGACCTCATCATTGGTGGCAAAGGCAAAAGCCTGAGCGCGGATCTCAAAGCCCAATGCACCGGCATTGGTCTCGGTGTGGATATTACCACGATCATTGTACACCCACCAGATGGTCTGGTCCCCATAAAGGATATCCGTCTCTTTAAGGGTACAGTCGAATTCTTTCTTGAGGTCGTAGGCAGGATAATCCTCCACCGGATCATAATCCCCAGAACCATCAACATCGATATAGGGCGCCAGACGGGGAACTTCCCCATCGATACCATCCCCAGGCCATTCTTGAATGGATTCGGGGATCGTAGCCTCTGAATAATCGGGGAAGCGCTCAGCCACATCACAGTTCGGATCGTTCTTACATTCGATCCAGGCTGCATGGATCTCAACTTCCTCTCTGGTCAGGATCCAGTGTTGATCGTATTTATCGCAGATATCCTTGGTGACAGAAGCCAGTCCATCGTTTGAAAGAGGGCCAGGCCAATAGTCATTACCACGCTGGCGATAGGTCATGGCAGCGAGCTTGAGCTGGTTCCCTTCGTCCACACCTCCGAGCCAAAGGGCACCGGCGAACATGGCGTGCTTGTTACTTCCTTTCGGAACCTCATAACGAGCCTGATTCAGGTCCCACCACATATCACCACCGGCAAGGATCTTGGCCCTTACGTTGTTGATGTTCAGGTCTGATTCTGCACGCGCTGGAGAACAAAGTTCCTCCACCGTTTTCAGCGTTCCGTTATTCGAGCCGTTGTTCTGGGCCTTGGGCAGGTAAGGAATGTCCTTCGCCTGACCCGCGAGAGCCACAAAGAAGAAAGCGGCTAAGAATGAAATCTTCCTCTTCATATCTGAA
>JAJLJK010000229.1:0-3004 GCA_033844885.1 Bacteroidota bacterium
ACGTTGGCACCTGCATTGATGGGATCATTCATGTACCATGCAACAATTCCTCCACCTGAGGTTCCAAGAGGAGAACCGTTGAAAAGGGGAAGGTAGATGATAGTGTCACCGGCAGCAGCGCCAAGGTGATTGGATGAACCAGCATTCGCAATGGTTACATCAAAGTTGAAATTGGTTCCGGCAGTGATAGTGGATCCGGAAGTAGGTGATGTCAATGTGACGTTGATAACAGGTTGAGCGGTCATTCCAAACCCTGCAGCCACGAAAAGAGAAAGTAGAAGTTTCTTCATTCTTCAATTATTAATAGTGGTCAAATTGATTTAAGACTCCGCTAATATATGATTTACACTTGTCTCCTTACAGCGGCTGATCAAATTTGAAACAATGTTCAAAGGGGATGATTCGCCATTGCGGTCGATTCTGATTAACTTCCCCATTTCCACTCAATCCAGACCGATATGCGCTCCCAATTCTGGACCTATTCCCTCCTAACGTTTTTTCTAATTGGAATCATTTCCTGGTTTTGGCCCTCTTTTCTTTGGACTCTAGTGGTCATCCTGCCGCTTTTCATATTGGGTGTTCACGACACTATACAGCGCTCACATACCATACGGAGGAATTTCCCGCTGTTTGGTCGGGGCAGATATATTCTTGAAGATATGGGCCCCAAGATCTATCAGTATTTCGTTGAGAGCGATACCGATGGACGGCCCATCAATCGCAATATGCGATCCATGGTCTATCGACGTGCCAAGTCCGTGAATGACACCCATCCCTTTGGCACGCAAAGAGATCTTTACAGGGATGGATACGAGTGGATCAATCACAGTATCTATCCGTATGATGTTTCTGAACTCGATCACAACCCTAGAGTACGGATCGGAGGTAAGGAATGCAAACAGCCCTACGAAGCGAGCATCCTCAATATCTCAGCAATGAGTTATGGTTCACTCAGCTATCGTGCGATCGAAGCTCTGAACAAGGGCGCTCGGATGGGAGGTTTCTACCACAATACTGGAGAGGGCGGCCTAAGTCCCTACCATCTTGAGAACGGGGGAGATATTGTCTGGCAGATCGGAACAGGATACTTCTCCTGTCGGACAAAAGACGGCAACTTTGATCGTGAAAAATTCAAGGAGAACGCCGCACACCCATCGGTCAAGATGATCGAGATCAAACTGAGTCAGGGAGCAAAACCCGGCCACGGAGGAATCCTTCCTGCCAGTAAGAATTCAGAAGAGATCGCCAAGATCCGTGGCGTCGAACCCCATAAGGCAGTCATCAGTCCGAGTTATCACAAGGCCTTTAGTGGACCTAAAGAGATGATGCATTTCATTCGGGATATACGCGAGTTATGTGAGGGGAAACCTGTGGGTTTCAAGCTTTGTGTGGGTCGTGAGGAGGAATTCATAGATATCTGTCGGGCCATGATGGACACCGGCATACTTCCGGATTTCATCACTGTCGATGGCGGAGAAGGAGGCACCGGGGCCGCTCCACTCGAGTATAGTAATTCTGTGGGAAGCCCCCTTCGTGATGGATTGGCCTTCGTTCATGATATGCTGGTCGGATTCGGTCTTCGCGATGAGATCAAGGTCATTGCCAGCGGAAAGATCCTCAGTGGGTTTCATATTGTTCGGGCCCTTGCCCTGGGGGCGGATCTTTGCAACAGCGCTCGTGGGATGATGCTTTCACTCGGGTGTATTCAAGCCTTGGAGTGCAATCAGAATACCTGTCCCACCGGAGTGGCGACTCAGAATCCCAAGCTCGTGAAAGGTTTGGTGGTGGAGGATAAATCCCCGAGGGTTCACAACTTCCACAAGAATACCATCCACGCCATGCTCGACCTTTTGTCGAGTGTCGGGATCAAGAAAACGGATGATCTCAAACGGAAACATATTCATCGGCGCGTGGATATGACCACCATCCTTCGCTATGATGAGATCTATCCTGACCTGGAGCCAAGATGTCTCCTCTCAGGTTCCGGGATCCCGGACCGTTACAAGGTGTATTTCCGAGAAAGCGATATCCCTATCTGAACCGCCTTGACCTTTCAGGGTTTCTGATGTTATGGAGCTATTTGCCAAGTTGTTCCGTCAATTGGATCAGACCAATAAGACGAATGCCAAGATCCAGGCTTTGGTCGAATACTTTCGGCTAGCAGATCCCAAAGATGCCCTTTGGGCCATAGCCGTGTTCTCAGGAAAGCGTCCCAAGAGATCGGTCAATACTCGGGAGCTTCGCGAATGGGCTGCTGAAGAAGCGGATCTGCCGCTTTGGATGCTCGAGGAAACCTACCATATCGTGGGGGACCTCTCCGAAACCCTTGCCAATATCATCCCCGAAAAGGGGAAAGGACGAAATGATCGTGGTTTGGCCGACTGGATCTCGGGGTTGAAGAAGATCCGGGGCGGATCGGATCAAGTCCGGAGGGAATTCATTCTCCATGCCTGGAGGACCCTAGACTCCCTTGAACGATTCGCCTTCAATAAATTGATCACAGGAGGTTTACGGGTGGGCATTAGCCAAAAGAACCTTGGCAAGGCACTGGCGATCCATACAGGTCAACCGGCCAATATTGTTGCCTTGCGGCTGATGGGGAACTGGGATCCGGAATCTGTGGGATGGGACGAGCTCCTTCTCGAGGATCGAAGATCAGATGACCTGAGTGTTCCCTACCCTTTCTTTTTGGCCCATCCGATCGAAAAAGACCCCACCGACCTGGGGTCACCTGAGGATTGGTATGCCGAGCATAAGTGGGATGGGATACGGGGTCAATTGATCGTTCGGGGAGGTGAGCTATTTCTTTGGTCAAGAGGCGAGGAACTCGTAACCGGCCAATTTCCTGAATTGACCGCTTTGAAGGACGTTTTACCAGATGGGACGGTTTTGGATGGCGAGATCCTTGTTGTGCGGGGGGATGAAATAGGAACATTTGCGGACCTTCAGAAACGATTGGGTCGCAAACGGGTGCCGGCGAAATGGCTGGAAACCCATCCTGTCC
>JAJLJK010000230.1:0-6607 GCA_033844885.1 Bacteroidota bacterium
AAACGGACCATCTTCCGGATCACTTCCTCGTTCTCACGTAGGGTGATGTAGTTTGAAATTGGGAGCCAAGTATTGTTCCGTCGGATCACCTCACGCTCTTTGGCAAAGTACAGGGAGGGGATCTCGATATTCTCCATAAGGATGTATTGCCATACGTCCATCTCGGTCCAGTTACTGATCGGGAAAACACGGAAATGCTCTCCCTGACGTTTGCGGCCATTGAAGAGATTCCAAAGTTCGGGACGCTGGTTCTTGGGATCCCATTGACCAAATTCATCGCGGTGGGAGAAGAATCGCTCCTTGGCACGAGCTTTCTCCTCATCACGTCTTGCGCCACCCATGGCACAGTCAAACTGATGCTCTTCGATGGTATCGAGGAGGGTGACGGTCTGGATGGCATTTCGGTTGGCATTCATTCCGGTCTCTTCCACAGCCTTTCCCTCGTCAATGGAACGCTGAACAGAACCTACCACCAGGCGAGCACCTAGTTTCTCAATGAGCGAGTCGCGAAACTCAATGGTCTCGGGGAAGTTGTGTCCGGTATCGATGTGAACCAGTGGGAAAGGGATCTTCGCGGGATAAAAGGCCTTCTTTGCCAGATGGGTCACCACGATCGAATCCTTTCCACCAGAGAAAAGGATGGCGGGATTCTGGAATTGGGCAAACACCTCTCTGATCACATAGATCGATTCGGCCTCGAGTTCGCGGAGGTGGTTCAGTTGATAGCTTTTCATGCTACGATCTCCAATTTTTGCGCTATTACAGCTTTTATCTTCTTCAAACTTTCTTCGATCGGTTCTTTATCGGTGTGCACATGCACATCCGGAGAAACCGGTGGCTCAAAGGGGGAACTGATCCCTGTGAAATCCTTGATGACCCCTTCGCGGGCCTTTTTGTACAATCCCTTCACATCTCTTTTCTCACACTCCTCTACGGGACAGTCCACGAAGACCTCCACGTAATTCTCTGAACCTACGGTCCGCCTTACACGCTCGCGATCTTCCCTGAAGGGAGAAACGAATGCGGTAAGGACCACCAGGCCAGCATCAACCATGAGGTTAGCGACCTCTCCGATCCTTCGGATATTCTCCGTTCGACCCTCCGACGAAAAGTCAAGGTCACTGCACAAACCGTGTCGAACATTGTCACCGTCGAGCAAATATGTGTGAACCTCTGATTCCAGCAGGTATTTTTCGACAAGATTGGCTAAAGTGGACTTTCCCGAACCGGATAGCCCCGTGAACCACACCACAAAGGAGCGGTGACCATTCAGATGATTCCGGTCCCGTCTTGAGATCTCATAGTGTTGGGGTACGATATGCTTCTGGGTCATTGGGTTGGGGTTACAGCATATTGGCAAAATATGCGACGCAAATTAAGGAATATATGATGGTCAGAGGTAATCCAAACTTTAGGAAATCCCAACCGCGATATCCACCGGGGCCATAGACCATTAGGTTGGTCTGGTATGCCACAGGGGTCAAAAAGGCGGCTGAGGCACCAAATGCTATGGTCATGAACACCGGAACGGGATCCAATCCCATGACCTGTGTGATCCCTGCTGCAATGGGAAATACCACCGCTACAGCGGCAACATTGGTCACAAATGAGGTGAGCAGAACGGTCAACACGTAAAGACCGAGAAGAACGGCAAACTTCCCATACGGCTGAAGCCACAGGAGCATCCCGTTTGCGATCCATTCCGCGGTCCCGGTATCGATCAATGAATGACCCAGAACTAAAGCACCAACGAGGATCAGGTATAGATCGATGTTGAATTCCTTCTTTAGGTCGGCCGGTTTGATCATATCAAAGGCTCCGGCCACCGCTAATCCGATCAAAAGCATAAGGAATAGAGGAAGAATTCCAGCGACCGCCAGCCCAACCAGAGCGAGCATGATCCATCCGAATGCCTTCTTTCCAACTGGATGTCCATCGCCAAAGTTATGGTGAGTCGTCACTGCATAGATATCCTTGCTATTCGCAGCTCTGGATTCAAATCCCTTTCCGGCTGACACTAATAATAGGTCTCCATAGGCCAGTTCCACATCGCCGATCTTTCCGCCCAAACGCTGACCATTTCGGTGAATGGCAATGATCGCGGAATCGAAGCGCTCGCGGAAGTTGGAGAAACGAACCTTCTTCCCGGCCAATTTACTGGTGGCTGGGATCAAAGCCTCGACCAATTCGAATCGATCTCCGATCTGATACTTCTCAACCTTTGGAAGGACCAACCCGGACTTTTCCTTGACCAATTCCACCACCTGCGAGACATCTCCGGCAAAGTAGAGCAGATCGCCCTCTTCCAATACCTGTCTGGGAGTGACAGGGGCGATCAGACGACCCTCACGGACGATCTCGACCAAAAACATTCCTTTCAGATTACGCAGTCCAGCCTCCTCCACGGTCTTCCCATTCAAATTGGATCCTATGGGAAGTTGGGTCTCTACGATAAAGGATCGGGTGTCTTTCTTGAACTTCTCCAGAAGGTCCATTCGATCCGGTAACAATGCCAATCCGCCAAAGGCAAAATAGACGATCCCTGCACCCGTGACCAACAGACCCGGGACCAGAAAATCAAGGAACCCTAGAGGCTGAAAGCCATTGCTGGTCACCAGACCATTCAATACAAGGTTGGTCGATGTACCAATGACCGTTATCATTCCACCAAGGGTCGCAGCATAGGCCATCGGCATCAGTAACTTGGAAGGGCTGACATTTCGTCTTTTCCCCCACTCGTAGACATAAGGGATCATCAACGAAACGATGGGGGTGTTATTGATGACGCTGGATAGGATCGCCACCCAACCGCTCATTCCTAGGACAAAAAGCCTTGGACTCTTGAATTTCCCGAAGGCCTTGTCAAATGTTCCGACCAGGTTATAGTGCTTTCGCAGGATGTTGGTCAAAAAGATGAGAAGGAAAATTGTGAGAATGGACTTGTTAGCGAAACTCTCCAGAAGGATAGGCACCTCGATCACCTTGGTGATCAATAGTAATAGAACGCCGAAAACAAATGAACTGGTAGGACGGAAACGTCGGGTGAACAGACTGATCATCACCAGTCCGAGAACCAGGAGCACTATTCCGCGTGTCCACCAGATCGAATCCAAAGCTTACTGGGTTTTATCGGCCTGATAGATCCTTTCGATGATATCCACCACTTTCAACCCCTCCAGGGCATTGGTAGTGATCGTATTGGTTCCGTGCATCACATCAATGACGTTCTGGATCACATGACCATGATTGGCCGCGGATCCCTGGAATGGACCATAATCATTTGGCGGGCTGGTAGGCTCGAGTTCAGGCATCTCATAATCCTCTACATGGCAATAGACCACCTCATTCATATACTGGCCGGCCACCTTGATGGAACCCTTCTCCCCGATGATGGTGATCGAACTTTCCATATTCTTGTCCCATACCGCTGTACTGAAACTAAGGGTTCCCATTCCTCCGTCGGTCAACTCAAAGGAGATCACACCTGAATCTTCGAATTCGGTGAGATCCTTATGTCGGTAATCGCGCATCTTCGTGCGGATGTTGGTCAGGTCACCAAATAGCCAGTAGACGATGTCGATAAAGTGGCTGAACTGGGTGTACAGGGTACCTCCATCCAATGCCAGTGTGCCATGCCATCCTCCAGTATAATAGCGCTCATCGCGGTTCCAGAAGCAATTCACCTGTACCATGAATACCTCTCCCAGTCGCTTGCTATCGATCATTTCCTTTAACCAACGTGAGGGGGGACTGTATCGATTCTGCATGACCACAAATACCTGACGATGCTTGTGCAAAGCGGTATAGATCACCTTTTCCGCATCCGCCTTCTTCAGAGCCATGGGCTTCTCGATCACTACATGGCATCCGGCCTCCAGCGCTTTGATGGCATGCTCGGCATGTAATCCATTGGGACTGGCGATGTTGACCACGTCAGGACGTTGATCGGAGGCCAACATCTCTTCGATGGATGAGAATATAGGAACATTGAAGGGTTCCAGTTCCTTGGGTGTGGGATCTACAAGAGAGGTCAATTCTGCTTCGGGGTGGCCTGCGATCAGGTTGGCATGACGTTTTCCGATCCTTCCGGCACCCACCACTGCAAATCGGATCACTGGCTGGTCTTTTTGGCTCATGTACTCTAATTATGGGGCTAAAATAGGCTTTAGCATCAGGCTTTTTCCTTCTCGATATGGACTTTTCCATCCTTTAGCCGATAAACGGTTCCTTGTTCAGGACAAACGGCCATTCCGCTCTCATCAAAGATCAATCGATGACCTGCTCGAGACATCCAACCCAACTGCCTGGCCGGATTACCTACCAGCAACGCAAAGGGCGGAACATCCTTGGTCACCACGGCTCCTGCACCGATGAAGGCATATTCGCCGATCTCGATCCCGCAAAGGATCGTAGAATTGGCACCGATGGTCGCTCCTTTCCGGACATGGGTCTTCTTGTATTCCCCACGTCGATTGACCGCACTGCGTGGATTGGTGACATTGGTGAATACACAGGAAGGACCCAGGAACACATCATCCTCACAGATCACCCCGGTGTATATGGACACATTGTTCTGAACCTTTACATTCTGACCGAGTGTGACCTGCGGTGAGACCACCACATTCTGTCCAAGGTTGCAATTGTTGCCAATGACGGAGTCGGGCATGACATGAGTGAAATGCCAGATCCGGGTACCTTCACCGATCTGTGCTCCTTCATCGATCACAGCTGTAGGGTGTGCGAAGTAACTCACTAGTTGAAGTTGATTTGAGGCAAGATTAAGAAAAAAAGCCCTCTCTTTCAGGCCTTGAAGTGATGGCTTTGAACAATGTCTAGTTGGGAGACCCCTTGAGGCGCTGGGGTTTGGCAGTCAGCCAGGATGGACGCTTTTCCTCATCGGTCTGTGTGGTGCCCGAGGGAGTTTCGGCATTTCGCAATTTCTCCTGAATACGGTTACGAGTATCCTCGAGCTGTTGAAGCTGCCCTTTGAGGGCTTCGATCTCCTGATCGACCTCCTCTTCCATTTCGATCAGCTGATTCCGACGGTCATCATCTTGAGGAGAGGTTTTGGCCTCAAACTCGATCCCGAGGATCTGAAAACGGGAAGAATTGGAAAACGCCGCCCTGATCGGCTCTGAGAAGAGCCAATACAAAAGGAGGGTGATCACGACAAACTTTACCAGTTTCACCAACTCGAGCCAGATCTGGTCTCGCATTCCCATTACCGTCTTTTCGGGGTCATTTCAAGGACGAAATTCCCACAATGTGCGATATCCGGGGCAGGTATTTCGATAAAGCAGGGAAAGGAGGCGACAAACGAATTGGGGGATGACAGAAAATAAAAAATCCCCGCCGAAAGCGAGGATTTCCCTTACAATACCATTTATCCGACCTAAAGCACCGATTGAATGCTTTTGGCCATCTTTTTTCCTAGATCTCGAGCTTCATTTTCAGTCCATGTTCCTCGTATCCCCAAACTGATCAATCTTCCGACCACTTCCTGTGTCTTAGGCAGTTCAAGATTATGATAGTCCTGAGGAGCACCAAGTTCATGGATAGGAAGTTTCACCGGTACACTCAAGGACTTTAGATGGTCCCACTGATTGATGAAGTGATACATATTGCGGAACCAGTAGTTACAACCTCCGATGCCGTCTTTGGCAAATTGCCCCATAACGGACTCAGCCTTTGCCTGAGTGGGAAGGAAGAAATTCAGGAAGGTACCCGAATCCCCATCCGGATCTGGCATATGACGGAAGCTCACGCCATCCACCTTGGATAATTCTTCTTTTATGATCGCCTTATTGCGACGCTTGTCTGCTCGAATTCGATCGATCTTTCTCATCTGAGCCACTCCTACCGCCGCATGGAGTTCGGAGAGGCGGAAATTGGTCCCCAGAATTGGGTGTTGTTCCATTCCTCGGTTATCTCCAATATGGTCATGTCCATGATCGGAGACCTGTTCCATTATGTGGTAATTCTTCTCTGAGTTGGTGATGCAAAGACCTCCTTCACCCGCTGTAGTGATCTTGAAGAAATCAAAGGAGAAAGCTCCGGCCTCGCCAAACAATCCCACGGAAGTTCCCTTGTAAAAGGCTCCTAGCGCTTGTCCGGCATCCTCGATCAGCTTGAGGTTGTTCTCCCTACAAACGGTTGTTATGGCGTCCATGTCTGCAGCCGCGCCACACATGTGAACCAATAGAACGGCCTTGGTCTTCGGGGTAATGGCCTTTTTGATCCCCTCTGCACTGAGGCAAAGTGTCTCGTCGATCTCTGCAAAGACCGGAAGGGCACCCGCCCAGATCACCGCTTCGATGGTAGCAATATATGTAAAGGGTGGAACGATCACTTCGTCTCCAAACCCGATTCCGGCGGCTGCCAAAGTACTGGTAACGGCAGTGGACCCACTGGAAACGGCATGTGCGTACTTTGCCCCGGTGAATTTGGCCACTTCAGCCTCCAATTCACGCGCTTTCCAGATCCCCTCGCGAATGTGTTCATGGTTATATCGGAACATGCATCCTGTCTCCAGGACATCCATGACCTCTTTCTTCTCTTCTGCGCCGAAATATTCTGTTCCTGGCATATAAAATGTTTTTCAATTTTT
>JAJLJK010000231.1:0-4452 GCA_033844885.1 Bacteroidota bacterium
AAGGATGGGAAGCGACTCTATGAATTTGCGCGGAAAGGAGAAGAGGTAGAGATCGAACCTAGAAAGGTGACCATTGATACCATCTCGGTGGAAGAATGGGAAGGGGAACGTTTGGTATTACGAGTACAGTGCGGTAAGGGAACCTATATCCGTTCTCTGGCTCACGATATCGGAAAAGCGTTGGGATCAGGAGCCTATCTAACCGCACTTCAAAGGACCGCGGTCGGCGACTATTCGATCGATGAGGCCTGGCAGATGCAGGATCTGGTCGATGCGATAAGATCCTCAGGTGAGCCACCCATTGAGCTTTGATCCAAGCGATGGACATCGCTTGACAATCCTTACTTTTGCGCTACCAAAAAGAACCATTGTATGGGAAGAGCATTTGAATACCGGAAGGACCGGAAAATGAAGCGTTGGGCAAGCATGAGCAAGACCTTTACGCGGATCTCAAAGGACATCATCATGGCCGTCAAGGAGGCGGGACCGAATCCTGAGTCCAATCACCGGCTGAAGATGCTCATCCAGAATGCAAGGGCGGCCCAGATGCCCAAGGACAATGTGGATAGAGCCATCAAAAAGGCGACCTCCAAGGATCAGGCAGACTACAAGAATATTGTATACGAGGGATATGCACCTCACGGGATCGCCATCATCATCGAGACCGCTACAGACAATCCCACACGTACGGTCGGGAACATTCGGTCCTATTTCAATAAATTCAATGGAAGCCTTGGAGTGAGTGGATCAGTGGATTTCATGTTTGAGCATAAATGCCATTTCAAGATCCCCGGGGAAGGAGTGGATATTGAGGAGTTCGAACTGGAAATGATCGATTTTGGCGTTGAGGAGATCTTTGCTGAAGAGGAGGATAATACCGTCATGCTTTACGGAGCTTTTGAGGATTTCGGAAATATTTCATCCGCATTGGAAGAAAAAGGAATAGAGATTCAGGAATCCGGATTTGAAAGGATCCCGATGGATACCAAAGAGCTATCCGACGAGGAAAAGGCCGACGTAGATAAATTGCTGGAAAAGATCGAAGAGGACGATGATGTCCAGAATGTATATCACAATATGAAAGAATGACAAAAAGCGCCGAAAGGCGCTTTTTTCGTTTAAATCGCTATCTTTCAAAAAAGTTTACCCGCAATGAAAATAACCCTTATCCTCCTGCTGTTCCTGGCAGGACAGGCAGTTTCTGCCCAGCAATTGTTCATTACCGCTAAGTCACTCACTGATGGTCAATGCCGTTCCATGGCCTTTGACAAAAAGGGCAAGGATGACGGAAACCTGATGATCATCGGGCCGGGTCAGAATCCTGTGGATTTTTCAAAGGAGGCTGAGGTCACCGAAAATTTCAGTGATATCGATGAGCTATTCGATCTGGTACAGGGGAAATTGATGGGGGGATCCAAGGCAGGATATGTCCAAGGAACCACCAATTATGCTTTTTATAAAGGCAGGGCCGATGGTACGACGACCACTTTTGAAATGATCGTTGTGACCCCTGAGGACTTTGAGAAGTTCTTTGAGTACGGCCTCTTCGACATGGCCTCGAAATACTTCATGAGGAATTAATTCGTTTAGAACTTCCGCGTCCACGAAAGGAACATGCCCGGAACGGCAGACAAAAGTGTGGTAAGGTAAAAGATCGAGGCGGTGGCCACGGCCACTTCCGTGTCCAAACCGAGCCAGCTCCCGCCGAGGCTGAATACCAGTTCCCTCATTCCCAACCCACCTATGGAAATGGGGATGATCGTGGCAACGCTTCCCAGAAGGAATAAGGTGGCATAGGCCGACCAATGAGTGGTCACGCCAAATAGCCACAACAAAATAAGGACCTCACACACTTGCAGTAGCTGCACCCCCAGCGAAAGCAAATTGATCTTTGGAAGGATGGTGATGAGGTCCTTTTTTATCCAACGCACAACCAGGTGTTCCAAAACAAATATGGTGCCAATCAAAAGGACTCCTCCGCTCAGCTTGATCCACATCGGAAGGAGATCGATGGCCACCACACCGAAAATGACCGCTAGCACGGACAAGAGACTCATTCCTGCAATTCGATCAAGAAGCGTGGCAGCTGCTACCGATCGCTTGCTTATTTCAGGATATAGTCGGATCACATGAACCACTTTGTACCCATCTCCGGAGATCCCCCCCGGTAATAGGAGGCTGTAGAACATCGAAACAAAGTACAGTCGGTAATTGTACCCCCTTTTAAGGGTTGCTCCAATGGCATGGTAAAATACATTTTGACGGTCAGCGGAAACGACCTTCGACGCAATGTGAAGAAGAGTGGCCGGAACAAGTCCCCACCAAGGAAAACGCACGAATTGCTTTCCCAGCTCATCAATATCGAGATTGGAAAGGACCAGGTAGATCGCCAGAACAGTAAAGAAGACCTTGACCCCGAATTGGAGGGCCTTATTCTTCTTCTTTCCTTCCTCCGGTGAATCGGTGACGGATCTGATAAGTTGTTTTATTCTGTGCCTCATAATAGGTCCTGATCAAGATCTCGGCCAGGATACCGGTGGTGATGAGTTGGATTCCGCCAAGTGTCAACATGGCGCCGAGGATGAGCAGGGGTTTGCCCCATATGTCTGCACCGCCCAATTTCAGGATCAAAAGGTAGATGTCGATCGCGGCTCCGATAAAGAACAACACTACACCGACGATACCGAAAAGATGCATGGGCTTCAGTAAGTATCGCTGAAAGAAAAGGATCAGGAAGAGATCGCTCAGAACCTTGGCCGTTCGATTGATACCATACTTGGAATGACCGAATTGCCGAGCGTGATGACGAACGTCCATTTGGGTGATCCGTGCTCCCTGAAGACTTGCCAGAACGGGAATGAATCTGTGAAGGTCCCCGTACAGGCCCAGATTCTTGGCGATCCTTCGTTTGAATACTTTCAGGGTGCACCCATAATCCTTGATGCGGACATCCGTGCTCCTTTGGATAATGAAGTTGGCGATCTTGCTGGGGATCTTCCGAAGGAAAACACCATCCTGACGATTTGCCCGTATACCGGCCACCATGTCCCAATCTCCCTTTTTCAGTTCCTCCATCATCATCGGGATATCCGCGGGATCATTTTGCAGATCTCCATCCAGGGTGACGATATATTTTCCCTCAGCGGCATCGATCCCTGCAGCCATGGCTGTACTCTGACCGTAGTTCCTCATGAATTCAAGGACAAAGGTTCGGTCATCAGCAACCTCGTTGATGGCATCAATGGTTCCATCGGTTGACCCGTCATCCACAAAAATGATCTCGTAATCCACGCCATTCAGGGCATTTCGGATCGATTCCATGAGCGGACGAATATTCTGCTCCTCATTCATGACCGCGATCACCAGAGATAGCTCTTTCATTTTTCGGATAGGTTAAAGGTTACCAATTGGATCTCCTTGTTCATCCACTCCATATTGAATCGGTAGTGTTCATTATGTGGGGGAAGGGAAATGGTATCCAGTTGTTGCGTATAGATCAGGTAGAAATGATTCTCCTCCAGGTCCTCGATCCTGAGATTGATGGGTAATACCGCCTTCCTTTCGGTTGTGATATAATAGAGAATGTCATCATTGTAGATGGGCTCTGGACCCATTCGATGACGATGTCCCTCCGGCTCCTCAGGGGAACCCGGGACCGGAAAGAATTGGGTTAAAGGTTGACCTTGGGTCAGGCGGGCCACCTCAACGGCCGATTCTTTAAAATGCCGCTCAGCCATTTCGGCCCGGCGTGCAGGGAGAACGATCCAGTCGAATCCAAGACGAAATAAAGCTAGGGTCAATGCAACGATCCAGATCGGACGAACGGACCAACGCCAAAGAGCGATGAGGCAAAATATCCCCGCAAGGAACAGGAAGACCCCCTTCCAGGGAATTCCGGGAATGATCCATTCGGGGGGTATGTAGTGAAAGGCTATGGGTGAAAGAACGATCAGGAGGGCCAAAGATCCAGCGATCCATCGAAAATACGGTGGATCCGAGTCGCGGTTGTTTTGCAGGTAGCCTTCGGCCAGGAAAAGGAAGACCACCGGATAAAGCATAAAGAGATATCTAGGAAGTACATCCGGCGAAAGCCAATAGATGGGAATGTTGAAGAGAAAGATCAATCCCCAACGGCGAAGGACGTCATCTTCCTTGACCTTTTTCCAGAAATCCTTTCTTAGGAGGAAGAAGATCAAAAGACTCCAGGGTAAGAGGTGATAGATCTGGTCAAATGGGAATCCGATGAGGTGACCTATGGTTTGCCAGACCGATTTTTCCATGGCTGTTCGCTTGGAACTCTCCGAAAACAGGACCTCTGCCCAGTAAATGAGATTGCCGGGCGCGGCCTTTTCATACATCCAAAAGTAAAGGGTGGTACCTCCAATGAGGATCGAGATCCCCATGAAATGAGCCCAATGAAAGAGTTTTTTCCACTGCTTTGAATCGTAGATC
>JAJLJK010000232.1:0-1887 GCA_033844885.1 Bacteroidota bacterium
TCATGACAATGTTTTATATTTGCGCTCCCAAACGAGGGCCTGCCCTCACACGGTGATTGTAGCTCAGTCGGTTAGAGCGCCAGATTGTGGCTCTGGAGGTCGCCGGTTCGAATCCGGTCTTTCACCCGATCCAAAAAACCCGATGCAATTTGCATTGGGTTTTTTCATTTTGACCCGTCGCGAACTTGTTCGTGTAAGGGGAGAAAATGAAAAAACCATTTGGGCGTAGCCCATGGGTTTTTTGGATCGAAGTACTCCCTCTTACGGATGCCGCGACCTCAAGGAGCGGAATCCGTATTACTCCGGATTGACCCGTCGCGAACTTGTTCGCGTAAGGAGAGAAAATGAAAAAACCACTCGGGGGTAGCCCATGGGTTTTATAGATCGAAGTACTTCCTCTTACGGATGCCGCGACCTCAGAGAGCGGAATCCGAATTACCCTGGTTTGACCCGTCGCGAACTTGTTCGCGTAAGGGGAGAAAACGTGGAAATGAATAGTGAATAGTGATTAGTGAGGAGTTTATAGTGGGAATGATTTAGAGTGAAAAATGAAGAATTAAGAATTTGGAATTCTGAATTGAGGATCCTGAATCGCAATTATCCAATTCTTTTCCTGAACCCCTCTGGGTGGGTCCCGAAACTTTGGACCCCATAATTTTAATAGTGAATAGTGATTAGTGAGGAGTGTATAGTGGGATTGAATTAGAGTGAAGAATTAAGAATTATGAATCCTGAATTCTGAATTGAAAATCCTGAATTCCCAATTCCCAATTCCCACCCCCCAACCCCCACCCAGTTCCCTTCCATCATTCACAAATCAACAATTCGCTGTGAAAAAGATAGGGGGGTAGATGAGGCGTTTAGGCTTTCAGGGTTGATGAACTGTTTCTATATTGCTGTTGTTATTTCACTGTATGACACAGGACAAACTTATTTCTCAGGATTCTCAAACCGCCTACTTCATTCGTTCGCTGGTCACGGCGCTTTTCGTACCCATGGCCTTTATCGGATTGTTGCTATTGATCTATGGATGGTCTCATGATCATGGTCTTTGGCTCAGTAGCGGAGGAACCCTTTTGGTCACTGCCCTTCTGACTTTCGGCATTCTCAGGATCGCCCTTCGACCCACTCAACGATCCTGATCCCTTATTCAAATTGACCTTCTCTTTCTGACAGAGGTGCTACCTTTGCCAGACAAACTCTTTGTATGCAGTATAGACGTCTTACCCGCGAAGAACTGGAGCAGTTCCCAGAAGAATTTGCAATGTTCCTGGCCGTTCATGGCATCGATCGAAAGATCTGGGATGAAATGAAGGATAAGAATGAGGATGAGGCGGATCGGATCCTGGACATTTTTAGTGATATCATTTTCGAAAAGGCCCTTACCCATTGCGACCACCTGGAGCGTGCAACCCCCGAAGAATGGGTAGCTTACCACTTTGGAGAAAAGGAGGCTCACATGGTTGCTCTGGTGGCGACAGGAGAAAATATCACTCTGGAGAATGGTCTCGGGTCAGACGAGATCGAAAAGGCCATCAGTGAAGGTGATCTGGAACTCTATGAGGGGACAAAGGTATATCAGAAGCTTCGCGAACATGAGATGTTCGACATTCTGGAGCAAGGTGCCTACATGTCTGACGGGGATCTTTACGAAGGACTCAAGAGTCTGCTCTAAAACTCGGGCTTGAAATTCTTTTGGAACGTTTCCCAGTCTCCATCCTTATACCCATTACTGGCAAAGAATTTCAGGATGGGCTCCAACCCAGTGACGGTCTGAAAGCCAGGCAGGGGTTGGATCATCCGGAGTTCCTCATCCAAAAAGACCAGAGTGGGATAGGACATCTTCCCCTGTAATAAGGCGGCTGCCAATTCGTGGTAACCTCGTCG
>JAJLJK010000233.1:0-7765 GCA_033844885.1 Bacteroidota bacterium
GACCATTAAAAAGGCCGATAAGATCCTGGTGATGGAATCCGGTAAAGTGGTGGAGGAAGGAAAGCACCAGGAGCTACTGGACAAGAAGGGCTACTACGCACGGCTCTACGAAATGCAATTCAAGCAAGAAGAGATCTTCGAGTAAGGACAACCGTACCAATTGGGTGTTTTTATTCTTTTTCAATTTGGTTTATATTGTAAACTAGTTTATATTTATAAAAAATTAATGCGTTATGAATGATCCAATGAATGAAGAAAGATCCTTTGAGGTCATCCGTGAGATGATCCAACGAACCCGATACAACTTGGTTGATGATGTTTTCTATTACTTGTTTTGGGGCTGGCTGGTCCTTGGAGCCGGAATGATACAGTTGGCATTGATCCTAATGGACAATCCCTATAATTACCTGCCATGGATCATCCTAATGCCCATTGGGGGATTGGTGACCTTTTTCTATTCCAGAAAGAAGGACCAGGGCAAGCGGCACACCACCCTGGTGGATAAGGCCATGATGTATGTCTGGACCGGATTTTTGGTGGTTCTGCTCCTTACGTTGGTCCTTTCCGTCCATGCGGGATGGTCATTGACCTATGTGTATGTTATGGGGCTCTATGGTCTGGGAACCTTCATTACCGGAGGTATGCTGAATTTCAAGCCGCTGGTGATAGGAGGCATCCTAAGTTGGGTAATGGCCGGGATCGGATTCTTTCTGGTGTCCTCCGATTTTATTTACATGCTCATACTCCTCCTTATCAGTATCACGGTATCCTATCTTATTCCGGGTTATTTATTGAAAAAACAGGGCAAGCATGAGGTTTAAGGACCTGGACCCTATACTGCATCAGCAACTGCGTCTTCAGATCATTTCCTTGCTCGCGGGTACAGAGAAGGCCGAATTCAACTTTCTACTGGAGGAAACAGGTGCCAGCAAGGGAAACCTGAGTATACAGATCAAGAAGCTGCAGGAAGTGGAATATATTGAAGTGGTCAAGGGATACCGGAACAACTATCCATTGACCGAATGTTCTCTTACCCCCAAGGGGAGAATGGCCTTTGAGATCTACGTCGATTCGATCGAGAACTATTTCAGAGCGGTCAATAAGGACTCAGGGAAAAAGAAAAGCTGAACTAAAGAACCAGGCTTGTAATCCATCGGATCGGAGATAAACCCCTCCTCTACATTCCAATCCCCTGAAGGACCATTTTGTACGAGGGATTCCTGCAATTCCCAGCGAAGGCATCCAGCGAAAGCCCAAACCGAATTTCTGACTGTAAAATGCACTCAGATCATAATCTGAAGTATAATACACCTCCGTGGGCGAATGCAATTGATAGGGAGCAAACCAGCTGGCAGCCTGTTGTTGGTACCATCGATAAAAGGGGGAAAGGGAGAAGGTCGGTGAGAATTGAATGGGGATCTCGGCTGATAGAGAAGGAGCCTTGATGTCCCAATCATCCCAATAATAACCAACAGAGAATCGACCAATGAGATCGTTCATCAGTTGTGTTCGAAAATCCATTTGAATGGGGATCTTGGTTCTTGAACCCGGAAGATTTTCCACCGCAAGAGAACCATCGGTGAAGTAAACCCGATGAAAACTGGTCGCCAAAAGTCCCGTCTGGTGGACCACATCTCCCGAAAGGGAAAGATTGGATGACTTCCCGGTAAAGAAGGTCACACTTCCTCCTATTCGATACGAGGTTCGTTTATAGGTATCATACCATTCGCGATATCTCAATTCGACCGGATAGATCAATTCCTGACCCGTTCCGTCCTCCAGCCACCCCCAACGGCAATCGTCCCAGAATCCATTTGCCTCGATCACAAAGGTTCCAAAACGGTGGAACCCTGTCAAGCCAATTCCCAAACCCAAGCTTCGATAATCGCTCTCAACCGAACCATAACCCCAATAGAAAAGATCCATCCAAGGATGGATCCGGTGGGAAAGGCCAACTTGCAAATGGGTTCGGGCGTCAACCGCAGAGGCCGAACTCATGACATAGTCAATGCGATCCGTCGATGCACTGGAGTAGACATCCACCCCTATATCAAGGGTCATGGAGATCAGCGAATCCAATGGGATCTTCGCATTGAGTCGCGGGCTGAAATAGAGAAGCTTCTGGGTTCCGATCCCACCCGTCACCGCAGCATGATCCCCATCCTGGCCATAGAGTTCAAAGAGAAGGGTGACCTCTGTTGAATCCAGGACCTGATTCTGATAACCTTGTGATATTCCCAAAAAGGGAATGAGGAAGAGGAGGGCCGTCCACCGTTCAATTGCACCCACAACCCCCGCCGGTTTTGGATGATCCGGGCTGGGTACCGCCTTCCCGGTAGGCCTGAAAATTTTGTTCCAGGGTTTCGGTGCGGCGTTTGGCTGCCGTTACATCGGGATCATTCTGCCAACCTGAGTAAGCAGCAGGAGCGCAACTCGAAAAGAGAATTATGGAGATGATAAAAATCCTGGCCATGCCTCAAAGGTAAATCCATTTTTAGATCATTATCGAATTCAGACAATTTTGATATTGGGTTAACCCACACCTTACAGCGAGTGAAGTGCTTTGGAAAAAATATCAATCATGCGCAGACTTCTACTCTTATTGGTTTTGGCCGGATCCTCGATCTCCGCTCAGAACATCTCTATGCAATTAATGGGCACCTATGCCACTGGCATCTTCGATGATGCTGGAACAGAGATCATTACCTATGACCCCACCACTCAACGAATTTTTTCAACCAACGGTAGCACCAAGAAAGTTGACGTCATAAATATCTCAAACCCCTCATCTCCAACTTTGGTTACCAGTTGGACCATTGGCGGAGGTGGGATCAACTCGATCGCCTGTAAAAATGGGATCATCGCGGTTGCGGTGGAGAATCTCGTAAAGCAGGATAGCGGTAGGGTGGTATTTCTCGACGCAAACGGGACCAAGTTGGATTCTGTAACTGTTGGAGCTCTTCCTGATATGGTTACTTTTTCACCAAATGGCTTAATGGTTCTGACCGCTAATGAGGGAGAGCCCAGTGATGATTACCTGGTTGATCCGAATGGGTCTGTAAGTATCATCGAATTGGCCAATGCTGGTCTTCCGCTTTCGATCAGTTCGGTGACCCATTTGGATTTTTCATCCGTGACCTCAGCCCAGCTGGATAGCACCGTGCGAATCAATGGAAATAATGGTGCGGCAACGATCGCTCAAGATCTTGAGCCTGAATATGTAGCTATTTCTGAGGATAATTCGGTGGCTTGGGTGTCCCTTCAAGAGAATAACGCTCTCGCCGAAATTGATCTGACCAGTCGTACTCTTATTGCCATCCACGGAATGGGCTATAAGGATCACAGTCTCTTTTCAAATGCATTGGACGCATCTGACCGCAGAAATATTGTAGAGATAACGAATCACGATCATCTCTTCGGGCTATATATGCCAGATGCGATCGCCACATTTACAGTGAACAATTCGCACTACCTGATCACCGCCAATGAAGGCGATGGAAGGGACTACTCTGCTTTTTCTGATGAAGAGCGCGTCAAAGACCTCACCTTAGATGGCACCGCATTTCCCAATGCCTCTCTTGTTCAGCAGGATACGGTATTAGGACGACTCACTGTTTCCACCAGTGAAGGGGACGTGGACAATGATGGTGATTATGATTACCTCTGTACGTTCGGAGGCCGGTCTTTTTCAATTTGGGATATCGATCAGGCCACTCTGATCTATGACTCAGGAAATGAACTGGAGCAGCAGGTACTTGCATCTGAGCCTCAATACTTCAATAGTAACAATGATGACAACAATTCCTTTAAGAACCGAAGTGATAATAAAGGACCCGAACCAGAGGCCGTAGAAATAGCGGTGATCAATGGCAGAACCTTTGCATTCATTGGTCTTGAGCGTCAGTCTGGGGTTATGATCTTTGATGTCAGCAATCCTAGTGCGCCCATATTTGAGGATTTTGTGAACAATCGCGATTTCAGCCAATCCGCGACGACCGCGGCTGCCGGTGACCTTGGACCTGAAGATGTTCTGTATATCCCTGCTACATCAAGTCCAAATGGAAAGCATCTTGTCGCTGTAAGTAATGAGGTCAGTGGTTCAGTATCTATTTATGAGCTCATCGGCCAATATGTAGGACTGGAGGAGGCTGAGTATCAGATGGAAATAAGGGTATTTCCCAATCCTTCCGTGGGACTGTTCCATTTAGATCGTCCGGCTGATATCGAGGTGGTCGATATCACCGGAAAAGTGATCCTTACAAAAGAGAATGTTCAAAGTTTTGACCTTTCTGGAGTTTCAAAGGGAATTTATTTCGTGCGAGTGAATGACCAGCCGATTCAGAAATTGATCCTTGACTGACAAATGCACCCCAACCTGATCTTTCAACCCCGCTATTGCGGGGTTTTTTGTTGAAATCCTGTGGTCCTTTACATCCGGAAAACCGGAGGGGAATCCGTATTATTGCGAGTATGAATCCCAATCTGGATCCAACATCTGAACGCTTTACCCCGGAGGAGCTTGAGATCGAAAAGAAACTCAGACCTGCCTCCTTCGATGACTTTGCCGGACAAGAGAAAGTCCTGGAGAACCTAAAGATCTTCGTAACCGCGGCCAAGGGAAGGGGCGAGGCCCTGGACCACATTCTCCTTCATGGCCCTCCGGGGCTGGGAAAGACCACTCTGGCCAATATCGTTGCCAACGAGTTGGGTGTGGGGTTCAAGGTCACGTCGGGTCCTGTATTGGATAAACCAGGGGATCTTGCAGGGTTGCTGACCAATCTTGAAGAAAATGATGTTCTCTTCATCGATGAGATCCATCGGTTGAGTCCGGTGGTTGAAGAGTATCTCTATTCTGCCATGGAGGATTACAAGATCGATATCATGATCGAAACCGGGCCCAATGCCCGTTCGGTTCAGATCAATCTGGCCCCCTTTACCTTGATCGGCGCCACTACACGCGCTGGCTTGTTGACCTCGCCTTTGCGGGCCCGATTCGGGATCAACAGTCGTCTGGAATATTACAGTACCGAATTGCTCTCCGCGATCGTCGAACGTTCTTCGGACATTCTGGGAGTTCCGATCCAACCGGATGCCAGTATCGAGATCGCCCGACGAAGTAGGGGAACCCCTAGGATCGCCAATGCCCTTTTAAGGAGGATCCGTGATTTTGCGCAGGTCAAGGGAAATGGGACCATCGATATTCAGATCTCCCGATTCGGCCTTGATGCTCTCGATGTGGATGACCATGGTCTGGATGACATGGATAATAAGATCCTGACAGCCATGATCGATAAGTTCAGAGGAGGTCCTGTTGGGTTGACCACTCTGGCCACGGCGGTTTCTGAGGAACCGGATACTCTGGAAGAGGTATATGAACCTTTCCTGATCAAGGAGGGATTTCTTGTGAGGACCCCACGTGGAAGAATGGCCACAGACCTTGCCTATAAACACCTTGGGATCCGGAAGGATCTCGGTGGACAGGGTGGTCTTTTCTGATCGATGCCAAAACCATCCGATACATACGCACTTATCATTAAGCAAAAGGCCAGAGAGCTAGGCTTTTTGGATTGTCGCATTTCCAAGGCGCGAAGGCTGGATGAAGAGGCGGATCACTTGGAGCAGTGGTTGAAGAAAGGATATAACGGAACTATGGGATGGATGGGCAACCACTTCGAGAAAAGGTTGGATCCCCGTCAGCTTGTCCCGGGTGCCAGATCCGTGATCAGTCTGGCATTCAATTATTTTCCAAAAGAGGAACAAGAGGTGCCTGATGCTCCTAAGATCGCCAGATATGCTTACGGGGAAGATTATCATTTTGTCCTTAAGAGGAAATTAAAGGAGTTCGTAGAATTCATTCGCACCGAGATCGGCCCCGTGGAAGGTAGGGTCTTTGTGGATTCGGGTCCGGTCATGGAGCGTCAATGGGCTGCCAATTCGGGATTGGGATGGATCGGCAAGAACAGTCTGCTTTTGAGAAAGGGAGAGGGATCATGGTTCTTTTTATGTGAGATGATCCTCGATCTGGATCTACCTGAGGATCCACCGGTCACCGATCACTGTGGTTCCTGTACCCGATGCGTCGATGCATGTCCTACGGAGGCCATTCTGGAGAACCGAACCATCGATGCCTCAAAATGTATCTCCTACTTAACGATCGAGTTGAAGGATTCTATTCCTATGGATTTCAAAGGAAAGATGGAGGATTGGGCCTTTGGCTGTGATATCTGCCAGGAGGTCTGTCCCTGGAATCGATTTGCAACGCCTCATTCAGAACCCGCGCTAGATCCTCACCCCGACCTGTTAAAGATGGATCGTGAAGAATGGTTTGAAATGACGAAAGAGGTCTTCAATGACCTCTTTCGAAGATCCGCCGTCAAGCGGACAAAATACGAGGGAATCCAAAGGAACCTCAATTTCTTAGGACGCTCATCAGGATCGGGCCGTGCCTTTGATAAAGGTGAGGAGTAGAGCAAGAATGGCCAATCCAAGTAGGATGTGAACCAAGTGTCCAAAGCTATAGACGAAGAACCCAAGGGCCCATCCGATGATCAGGACAACAGCAATGATATACAGTAAGGATCTCATGATCTTTTGATTTTGAGTTATGATTATCGGTCAATATTCACACCGAGTCCGAAGAGGATTGAAAGACTTCGGTTATAAGCTTTGATCGGATCTTCGACACTACGGTCAATGGTGCTGAGACCAATGCCGTATCGAATGTCTCCACCAAAGTAGAATGCTCCGGCTTCAAGATCCAGCCCCACTCCAATGACAATGCCTCCGTCGAAGGAATGTACTTCGGGATCCTCCTGGATGGATATGTCCGTATCCAATTGTGTGGTCACTGATTTATCCCTCAGCTTCACAGCTCCATAAGGTCCCGCATAGATACTGGGGTAGAGTACATCACCAAGAGGTACCCGGATCTTGAACAAGATCGGTAACTCAAGATAATCTATGGTAAGATCCGTCTTGAGGTTAAAAGCTTGGTTCTCGAAGGTGGCTCCTTTTCGGTGATAGAGTAATTCCGGCTGAATACTGAACATTTCTGTTGCGTTAATGGAGTAGAAAAGACCACCGACAAAGTTGACGCGTGGACTAGCCTCATCCACTCCTTCTCCTACCAGGGTCGTGCTACTGATACCCGCCTTGGGACCAAGACTGACACTTTCCTGTGCCTGGGATTGAGGCATGCCTATTAGAAGGGATAGAATGGAAAGTCCGGGAATTAAAATGCGTTTCATGAGAATAACAGGTTTGATGATGCCCATTATGAGGCATAAACCTCGCCAATTCTCCTTCGATAACGTATTATTCAGTATATCAATGAAATAGGATGTTTCTTTCTCAATGTCTCTTACTGCATTTTCGATAAATATCCTATGGAACCCTATCAAAATGAAAAACCCCGCCGAAGGGCGGGGCTTCAATTCGATATCGTTGATCCGCTTTAGAAAGAAACTTTTTCTGCCTGGATCACCTCATAGGTGGTTGCATCATAAATAAAGGTCACCACATGACAATCGGCATCCTTCCATCCTGTCTCCAACTTGAACTTATGCGTGAGGGATTGCGTATCTCCAGACAGTGGGTCTGTTGCAATACTTTCACCAAAGGATCCATTGACACAGGCTCTGAGAACGTGATTGTGTTCATAATTTGGATCGATCTGATTGGTAGGCATCAGCTGAGCACCAATGATCTTGTCTTCAGTGATACAGACCTGGTACTTCAGAGTTCCCACGTAGGTCGAAAGAAAGGA
>JAJLJK010000234.1:0-4497 GCA_033844885.1 Bacteroidota bacterium
CCGAAGATATTCACAAGCGATACGCTCACCCTCATCACCGATCTGTTTGGTATTCCTTACCATTTTTGGATGAAGGTCCCTCCTTCATCCGTCACATCCAAGGCGATATTCGCTCCCATTATCAAGGCCCTATTATCATCAATATGTCCTGCCGGAAGGCCAAAGAGAACGGGGTAGCTGTATTCAGCCACATGTTCAGCAATGATCTCCTCAGCGGTCTTCCCAAACGGAATGGCGTTATCATTCATATCGGTCATCCCCCCGACGACCAGGGCAGAAAGCCCATTGAGGTATCCATTGCGCTTGAGATTGAGCATCATCCGATCGATATGATACAAGTATTCATCCAGATCTTCCAGGAATAGGATCTTCCCGCGGGTCTCCATTCTTGAGGGTGAGCCACAAAGGCTGTATATTATACTTAGATTTCCACCTATTAGGGTTCCGGATGCCGATCCAAGGCGGTTCAGGGGATGGGCTGCGGTCGAATAAGGGGGCAGCTCCTTTCCCTTGAGGACAGAGCGCAATGATTCCAAAGCCTCAGGCGAGTTCTTGGTAAAGTTCACCGGCATGGTCGCATGGAGTGTCGGGATCCCAAAGTGCGTATGGATATGATTGTGTAAAGCGGTGATATCGCTGTATCCGATGATCCACTTTGGAGATCCTTTGAAGCCTGAGAATTGGATCGAGTCAATGATCCTTGCGGTTCCATATCCGCCTCGTGCACAAAGAATGGCCTTGATGGAAGGATCGTCCAGCATGTTCTGAAGGTCGGATAATCGTTGTTGATCGGTGCCGGCAAATTGATTCTGTCTGGCATGTAAATTGCTTCCTTTGACAACAGAGAATCCCCAACTCTCGATGATGTCGATCGCGGGTTGTAATTCTTCTGGCCCGATAGCACGGGCTGTGCTGATGATCCCGATGGCATCTCCGGGCAAAAGAGAGCCAGGTAAATTCTTTTGCATATATTTGTTTGTAAGGACCGAACTTAAAAAACCCAAATGAAAAAACTCTACCCCATTCTTTTCCTATTCTTTGGACTTGCGGCCGGATTCAGTTCTGTGGCCCAGTCCCAGGACAAGGTTTGGGCTATAGACGGTAAGGTCTATATCCAACCCCAGTCCCTAGAGAACTTACAACAATTCGATCTGGTCCTCCTGAACATCACAGGGCAAACAGTTTTTCGTTCGCACCTTGAGTTCCCCAAGGGTGAATCCATCGTAAGTATGGATCTACCTACCAACCTTCCTCGTGGATTGTATCTGGTACAGATCCACGATCGAAGTGGACCTGTCAGGACCTATCGATTGAAATTGTAGAAAATCCACCAACACGACCCCGCCATAACGGCGGGGTTTTTTGTTATTCCTATGGGGTTTCATGCCCCATGGACATTCGCTAATTTTGCGCTTCACAAAATCGCTCTCATGGATCAACCCAAGCGTTACACGGTCACGGCTGCATTGCCCTATGCCAATGGACCCATTCATATCGGCCACCTTGCCGGCTGTTACCTTCCTTCGGATATCTATGTACGCTATCTTCGGTTGAAAGGGCGGGATGTCAAGTTCCTTTGTGGAAGTGATGAGCATGGGGTTGCCATTACCATTAAGGCTCGAAAGGAGGGCAAGACCCCGCAACAAGTGGTGGACCATTTTCATGGGATGATGCGTGACGCGCTGAGGGGTTTCGGAATATCCTTCGACCATTATTCAAGGACCTCTTCTCCCCTCCACAAAGAGATCGCGACTGAATTCTTTTTGAAGATCTATGAGAAGGGGGGATTCGAGGAGAAGGAAACTGAGCAGTATTATGATCCGGAGGCAGGGCAATTCCTGGCGGACCGATACATTGTCGGTGAATGCCCAAATTGTCATTACGACCATGCATATGGGGATCAGTGTGAGCGATGTGGAACCTCATTGAGCCCTACAGACCTGATCAATCCAAGGTCCACTCTGAGCGGGGCCAAGCCCGAACTCAGGACCACGAAGAATTGGTTCCTTCCCCTTGATAAGCTTTCACCCCGAATTCGCGAGTACGTCGAAAGTCACAAGGGCGATTGGAAATCCAATGTCTATGGGCAATGCAAGAGTTGGTTGGATGCAGGAGATGGCCTGCAACCTCGAAGCATGACCCGCGACCTGGATTGGGGAGTCCCGGTTCCACTGGACGGGGCAGAAGGAAAGGTCTTATATGTTTGGTTTGATGCGCCATTGGGCTATATCACCAGCACGCGCGAATTGCTTCCCGATTCATGGGAGACATGGTGGAAGGACAAGGATACCAAACTCGTACACTTCATCGGAAAGGATAATATTGTCTTCCACTGTATCATATTTCCTGCTATCCTAATGGAACACGGTGAATATATCCTCCCCGATCAGGTTCCCGCCAATGAATTCCTCAATCTGGAAGGAGAGAAGATCTCCACCTCCAGAAACTGGGCGGTTTGGCTTCACGAATATCTGGAGGAGTTTCCTGGCAAGGAGGATGTTCTCCGATACGCCTTGTGTGCATCTGCACCGGAAACGAAGGACAATGATTTCACCTGGAAGGATTTTCAGGCCCGAAATAATAATGAGCTCGTAGCCATACTTGGGAATTTCTATAACCGGGTGATGGTGTTGATCCAGAAGTATTACAATGGTCAGGTCCCCACTCCTGGTGATCTGCTGGATGAGGATCAGAAGGTCTTGAAGGGATTGAAGGATGCTTCCGAAAGGATCGGAGGCAGTCTTGAAAACTATAAGTTCCGGGAATCCCTGTTCGAACTGATGAATCTGGCTCGCACAGGAAACAAGTATCTGGCTGACTCAGAGCCTTGGAAGGTTGTAAAGACCGATCCAAAGCGAGCAGAGACCATCCTTTTTGTGGGTCTTCAGGTAGCTGGAGCATTGGCGAAGCTATCGGAGCCCTTTTTGCCCTTTACAGCTCAAAAGATGCAAGAGGATCTTCATCTTCAAGGAGGGTGGGATATTCCAGCAGACGGAAAGTTGATCATTGATGGAAAATTAGATGCCCCAGGTCTTTTGTTCGAGAAGATCGAGGACCAGGAGATCGAAGCGCAATTGAACAAACTCGAGGAGACCAAGAAAATGAATACGCCCGTCAGCAATATTCCACCGGCTAAGGCCGAGGTTCAGTTTGATGATTTCATGAAAATGGACATTCGGATCGCTAAGGTCCTTGAGGCGGAGGTGGTTCCGAAAACCGACAAACTGTTAAAGCTGAAGGTAGACACAGGGATCGATCAGCGTACGATCGTTTCAGGAATAGCAGAACATTACAGTCCCGAGGAAATGATCGGAAAGCAGGTATCTGTGTTGGTCAATCTGGCACCGAGGAAGATCCGTGGTATCGAGTCGCAGGGCATGATCCTTATGGCTGAGGATAGTGAGGGAGCACTTCATTTGGTCCATACCGACAAGGGAGACACGCAGCCTGGTTCTCAGGTTGGATAAAGAAAACTCAGGCTGGCGCAAAAGGTGAAAAGGATTACCTTTGCCGGCTCATCACCGGCCCCGTAGTACAATGGATAGTACGTAGGTCTCCGGAACCTAAGATCCAGGTTCGATTCCTGGCGGGGCTACCAAGCTGGGAAAAATGATGTCAAAGTCGTTTTTCCCTTTTTTTATTCCCTCCAGAGGCCCCACTGCGTCTCGGATACAGAAGATCACTGAATTCAAACGTCCGGTTCGAACTCGCGCTTTTTCTTTGGAGATGAAAATCCCCTCTGGAAACACCATTTCCTGAAGGGTCCGCTTTCCTTGAAAATCGCTGGAAGCCCATAGGGCACTGAGGTTTGCTGATATCTCCAATCCCTTTTTTACTGCTTTTTGAAGGTTCGAACTATTGATCGGCTCCTTTCCTAATTTTCCTTCCAGATCGGCCATTTGAGTCCCTATAGATCTCTTTAATCGCTGGTAGTCCTCCACATCCACCAGATCATCAAGGAACTTGGTTTCCAGACTTTGCAATCGCCCTTTTAGTTGAGTAATCTGGGCCTTGATGGTCTTTTCTCCCTTTAACTCTTCTTGTAAAAGGCTTTCCACCTTAGCAACCACCTTTTCTTCCAGTGTGGTTGATAGTGATGGATCGATTTCAACCATCGAAAGCACTTTCTCGAAAAGTAGATTGGTCTTCTTGGCGTTTAAGTTGACGGCCTTTCCTCGTTCTCGGGTTTTGTAATAAGCAATGCTTTTTGCCTTGACCTCATATCCGGTAAATGGAATTCCAGTTTCCTCTTCTTTTAAAAAGGCCTTTAAAGGAAGATCTGGATGCTCTATGGTGGATCTGGATGGTTGGCAGGTGGTGTTGTGGTTGCCTACGTTATTGACCCTTTCCCACAGGGCTTTACTAACCAGTGGTGGGTGGTGGCCAGCAATCACTTCATTGGGGATAAGGGTATCGGTAATGTATCCCGCATAAAAGGGGTTGGAAAAAAGAATCCCCAGATGTTTCTCTTTAGTGGTAAAACCCAGTGGTTGGAGT
>JAJLJK010000235.1:0-9457 GCA_033844885.1 Bacteroidota bacterium
CTTCAACCCCTTTCTCATTTGCGATCGAAGAAATATCCCGCGCGATCTCATAGCCCGTTTTTAGATATGCCTGAAGGGTCCTTCGAAGGTCTCCTCCTGTTCGATAATAGGAGAGCCGGAACATGATGTCATTCTTATGGATACTCAGGTCAGGTTGATCGGCCAACCCCAGTTCTTTCAAAAAGGCATATCCATGGGTTTTTTCCTCTTGAGTCATAGGGAAGATCTCGGGAAGGACCCTTTGAATGAGTTGATTCTGATAGGAGATCCTCGATTCCAGTTCCTTGATCTTATCCCGGTTCTCTCCAATGCCGATCTTATCCTGGAAAAATCGAATTAATCGCTTTTTTAAGCCCATCTGGCCGTGCTCTTTTAGTAATTTGGTTGCTCAATTTCCGAAAATAATTGACGCATGACATTTGAGAATATCCTTGTAGACGTTTCCGAGAAGATTGCTTTGGTCACAATAAATAGGCCCAATCAGTTAAATGCATTGAATCGGGCGACCATTGCCGAGCTAAGCAGAGCACTGGATGAACTTGAGGTACACCCTGATGTTCGCGTGGTGATCCTAACCGGATCAGGGGAGAAGTCGTTTGTGGCTGGGGCTGATATCAAAGAGTTTGCGGATTTTTCTACCTCTGAAGGAGAGAAACTGGCGGCTGAAGGACAAACGAACCTTTTTGACAAGGTGGATCATTTCTCAAAGCCGGTGATCGCAGCGGTCAATGGATTTGCCCTTGGCGGTGGATTGGAGCTGGCCATGTCTGCACATGTTCGGATCGCCTCGGACAATGCCCGCGTGGGGCTTCCGGAGACCTCTCTCGGGGTCATTCCAGGATATGGAGGAACACAGCGATTGGCACAACTTGCTGGCAAGGGGAAGGCCATGGAAATGGTACTGACCGCCCAAATGATCAAGGCGGATGATGCTCTTCAGTGGGGGATCGTCAACGTAGTGGTTCCGCAAGCAGATCTTATGAGTACCGCCAGAGAGATGGCTTCAAAGATGATCAAGAATTCACCCAACGCCCAGCGAATGGCCATTGAGGCGATCAATGCTGGCTATGTCGATGGGGTAAATGGGTTCAAGGCCGAGATCAGAGCATTTGGCGAATGTTTTGGGACACCCGAGTTTCTGGAGGGAACCAAGGCCTTTATGGAAAAGCGAAAAGCCAATTTTTAGTGCCGAACAAGATCGATCTGACCATAGGGAAGACCGCCAAGGTCATGGTCGATGGTCCTGAGGATCCTGAGCAAGTATGGATGGTGCTCCATGGTTATGGCCAACTGGCGCAATTCTTTATCCGCAAGTTCAGAAACTCCGCGCATCGGGTCAGGATCATTGCTCCTGAGGGTTTTCATCGTTTCTATCTAGAAGGCCATTCGGGGAGGGTAGGTGCAAGTTGGATGACTCGTGAGGAACGACTCTCTGACATCGAGGATTATGTCGCTTACCTGGATCTGGTCTGGAAGACCATGGTCCTTCCCGCAGGCCTCCCTACAGCAGCCATTGGCTTCTCGCAGGGAGTGGCCACCCTAATGCGGTGGATCAACCAATCCAGTTTTACCCCGGATCAGGTAGTTGCCTGGGGAGGGACTTTCCCTCCCGACCTGAGTACCGACCTGAAGCCTGAACGGTTCAGGGATTCAAAATTGTTTCTGGCATTCGGAGAAGAGGATGAATTGGTAACGCCGGAGGCGGGCTCGATCTTTCTGAATGAGCTTAGAGGCCAAGGTCTTCAACCCGAGATCATTCCATTCACCGGTGGACATGAGCTGGATGAGACCATTCTGATGAAAGCCCTTCTCTAAAGATCTAGGTTATCCAGATCCCTTCGATCCTTTTTTGTCGGCCGTCCCTCTCCCTTTCGGCGATGAAGTTTTTGAGCCAACTGTAGGAACTCCCTTTTTTCCAATTCCTCTTTGGGGGTGGTCTCAAGGATCAGATCGGAGACCAACTTCGCCCCAACCCTTGACTTTGGGATTTCCAGCACCTCATAGGTTTGAAAATACCCATGTTGTTTCAGAGTGAACTCGTCTCCTGACCGGATCTCTCTCGAAGCCTTTACCACCTCACCATCCATCAAAACCTTTTCAGACCTGACATGTTGAGCAGCTAGTGACCTGGTCTTGAATAGCCGCACACACCAAAGGAATTTATCGATACGCATAGGCTTGATCTCAATGGATCAATAGAATTACATTAACTTTTTTTCCCCAAATCAAAAGCATGATCGCAATCTTTGACCCTCAACCTGATTTTGTCCAGTTCCTCAAGGACCGTTTACCTGAAGAACTAGGGAAGAGAAGGGGCTTCTCTCAACCTGAGCAACTTTTGGATGCTCTCGCAGAGGATGAGGGCACAAAGGTAGTGATCATTGGAGAGGCACCCGATAAGGTCAGTCAATTGAGACTCTTGAAAAAGGTGATCAAGACCGACCCAACCCTTCGGGTGATCATTCTTCCCAAACAAGGGAAAGTGAGTGAGAGTGTACGCCTGATCCGAGCAGGGGCATTTGATTATCTGCTTAGGAATTCAGAGGGAATGGACCGCCTTGTGGTCAGCATTGAGCGGGCATTGGAGGATAGAAAGGTTAAGACCGAGCTCAAAAGGATCAAGTCGGAACATCAGAAAAAGGGTTCCTTTTCGGGGTTGATCGGAAAGAGTAAGACCTTCCAGCAGGCCATTGACCTGGCCAAGAAGGTTTCCCCCACCACGACCAGTGTCCTTCTCTTAGGGGAAACGGGTACAGGCAAGGAGATGTTTGCTCGGGCCATTCACAATTTCAGTCCGCGGGCCGACCAGCCATTTGTGGCGATCAATTGCAGCGCCATTGGAAGAGAATTATTGGAAAGCGAAATGTTTGGCCACAAGAAGGGAGCGTTCACAGGCGCACGAGCCGATAAGAAAGGGCTTTTCGAGATGGCTGACGGGGGAACCATTTTCCTGGATGAGATAGGGGAGATGGATGGAGACCTTCAAGCCAAGTTACTCAGGGTGCTTGAATATGGGGAATTCTACAAGGTGGGTAGCCCAAAGCCCCAGCAAGTGGATGTCCGAGTCATCGCGGCTACCAATCGACACCTGGAAAAGGCCGTAGACGAGGGAGACTTTCGAAGTGACCTCTTCTTTCGACTTTCGGTTTTTCAGATCAAACTACCCAGCTTGAATGACCGACCAGAAGATATACAGGATCTGGCCAAGCATTTTCTGAAGATGTTCAATTCTAAGACAGGTCGAGATATTAAGGGGTTTTCGTCGAGTTATATGAAAGCATTGAGGAATCATTATTGGAAAGGGAATATCCGAGAATTGAAGAATACGGTAGAACGATCTGTGATCCTTTGCGAGGAGGATAAGATCTCAACAGAGACCCTGCCTTTTAATTTCGCAGATCACGATACGGAAGGGAACCATCGTCGAAACTCATTTTCCCTTGCCGATATGGAAGCTCTACACATTCAAAATGTCCTCCGACATACCAATGGAAATAAGTCAGAGGCTGCCCGGTTATTGGACATAGGACTCGCCACCCTGTATCGGAAGATCAAGGCCTATGATCTTGAGGAATAGCTTCAATAATGATGGAGTCTTTATCATAATGATATAAAAAATCCTTCCATTCAGATCGAATCAAATACTTAAAGTCCTGTAAATCAACATCAAAACTTCCAATAGATTTTGTGGCATTCCTTTTTCATAGTATGAGTCAAATATTAAATCATGATTCACACAATGGAAAAGATAAGTTTGAAGGATGTCGATCTGAATGGAGATACAAAGCGTCAGATCGAACTGAATACCGGACTTGAAAAAGAAGGACGAAAACAGGTTTCTGACCTACTCGGCAAGGCCTTGGCCAACAGTTATGCTTTAATGGTCAAAACCCAGAATTATCACTGGAACATCCGAGGTTTGCATTTCAAGTCGATCCATGAATTGACCGAGGAACATTACAATGAGCTTTTCGAGGCAATTGATGACCTCGCTGAGAGGATTCGTGCCCTTGGATTTGATGCCCCGGGATCTTTTCCCGAATTCAACAATCTGACCAACATCTCTGATCCCAAACCAGGACTTTCCGAATTGGAAATGGTGGCGGATCTCCTCAAGTCTCATGAGTACCTCATCAATAATCTGAGAGATGTTCTCCGTGCCGCTGAAAAGATCGAGGATGAGGTGACGGTGGACATGATGGTCGACCGATTGACCGTCCATGAGAAAGCTGCCTGGATGCTTCGAAGTATGATCGAGCATTGAGAACCGAATTATTAACCCTTACACCCCAAATTATGAGACTTTACAGACTAGAATTCATGATTTTGGTCGTAACTTTAGGTATGACCATTTCATGCTCATCTCCTGCCGAACGGGAAAAGGAGCAGATGAATGAAAACGTAGAGGAGATCCAGGAAGAGACCGCTGATCTCAAGGAGAATGCGAAGGAATATGCAGATGCCAAGAGAGATCAGGTTCGAACCCAGATCGAAGAGAAGATCGAAGACCTGAATGAAGCGATGAAAGAGCTTCAGGAAGATGGAACCGAGGAAGCCCAGCAACAAAAGGCCAAACTCGAGGAAATGAAAGAGGATCTTCAGACCAAATTGGATAACCTTGGCGATAAAGCCGGAGATGCTTGGGATGATTTTGAAGGAGAAGTAAAGAAATCTCTGGATGAAGCTGACCAGTGGATAAAGGAGGTTACCGATGAGAAATAATCAATTTGCTACGCTATCCAAGGCTTTGAACGATCTGCGAAACCGCGGATTCGAGAACGAGCTTACCGTAATGGACTACGATCTTGCCCAATTGAAGAATGGGGTCAAGTTCTCTCCTGAGCAACTGGTGTTGATCGAACATCATCGCTTTGAGGGATTTTCCAATCCAGCTGACAATTCAGTGGTTTACGCCCTTGAGGCTCAGGATGGAACACGATCTGTGATCGTGGATGGATACGGGAAGTATGGTGATGAGGTCATTGCCAAATTCCTGATGAATGTTAGAGACGAACACCCACAAAACAAAGAGCTATGAAAACGACAGAAAAAGTAATTATCGGAACTTTGGCAGGAGCAGCTGCCGGACTACTCGCAGGGATCCTTTTTGCCCCCGAAAGTGGAGAAAAGACCAGGAAGAAGATCAAGCGTAAGGCAGATGATGTGAAGCGCGATCTCGAGGACTGGAAGGACAAGACCGTCGAAAAACTCGAGACCATGAAGAACTCCGCACAGGATTACGTCGCCAATAACAAGTAAAACCTGACAGCCTATGGCTGATTATGATGAAGAGTTCCTAAGGTTGAGAGAAGACCTTCAGGAATATCTGGAGACCAGAAAGAAAATGCTGGCCCTCGATTTTATTGACAAAAGTGCCAAGCTGATGTCGGAGATGATCGCCTCTCTTACCATTTGGATCTTTGGAGGTGTCGTGGCGTTCTTTCTCGTGGTCACCGTTACCCTGTGGCTGGGATACCTTTGGAACAATTACCTGCTTGGGGTAGCATCCATGACAGGGTTCCTATTACTTCTATTCCTCATCCTATGGGCAAATCGAAAGAAGTGGCTTGGAAAGAACCTTCATGACCGCTTAATTACAATCCTCGTTGAATCTACTTTGGATGAAGATCAAGAACCATAGAGAGCTGTTGATGGCAAAGGAAACCCTCAGGGAGCAATCACTATACCTAGAGGAACGTCTTGCCTCAGACTTCAGGTCGAGCCGTGATGCCTTGGCCAAATATGCCTTCTTCAAGGTAGGGAAAGGACTGGGATATGAGGTCGGAAAGGCCATTGCCTCAGGCTCTTTCTTCATGAAGAATAAGGCTGTTGTTCCACTTCTTGCAGGGTTGGGTACTCGATTCCTTCCTGTGGTCATTCGTTGGCTGAAGAGAATGTAGGCCCATGGAGGTGGATTTCTCCATAGGGAGGATTTGGGAGACCATTCGGTCCAAGGTGGCTGGTTGGTTGGAGGCTACAGTGGAAATGCTTCCGAATTTTGTGGTGGCCATACTGGTCATCCTGTTCTTCTATATCCTTGCTCGCTTGATCAGGAAGTTGCTTCAAAAGATATTGAAGCGCTTCTTTTCCAATCATGCATTGAATGCCCTGATCGCCAAGATCGTTTATGTAGGTATCATTCTTCTGGGTCTGACCGTTGCTCTGAGCGTATTGAAACTGGAGAAGACCGTCACCTCCCTTTTGGCAGGTGCTGGGATCGCAGGACTAGCGATCTCTTTTGCCTTTCAGGACATCGCGGCCAATTTTGTCTCAGGAGGATTTATGGCGCTTCATCAACCTTTCAGAAAGGGCGATCTGATTCGTACCAATGATCTGATGGGCACTGTCACTAAATTATCCCTTCGGACCACTTCTATTGAAACTTTTCAGGGTCAGGAGATCGCCATTCCTAATCGATTGGTCTTTAAAGAACCATTGGTGAATTTCACCAAGAATGGAAGGCGAAGGATCGATCTGGAGGTGGGGGTCCATTATGATTCCGACCTTGAAAAAGCTCAGGAACTTGCCGTTGGAGCCCTGAAGGAGCTGGACAACGGTGTGGGAGAGATAACCTGTTTCTATAGCGGTTTTGGAGACTCCAGCATTAATTTTGTCGCCCGGTATTGGATATCCAGGACCGATCAATCCAGTTACCTGCAGGCGGTCAATCAAGGGGTCATACGGATCAAGAAAGCGTTTGACAGAGAAAACATTACGATACCCTTCCCGATCCGAACATTGGATATTCCCGAAAGAACCCTCAAAGGTCTTTCTGGTGCCCAACAAAAAGGATCACATGGCGAGGGATAATTGCGGACTCAGTTTGAGATCCCTCAGGAATTCAAGGAATAAAAAAAGACCGATACGAAAGTACCGGTCTTTTTTGGCTCCTCAGGCTGGACTTCCCGAATAGTCGGGACAGGCGGACCAGCGACCTGTCTGTCGTTATTTAACGGACATCCCGAGAACAGAGTGATTCGGGACTTCTCAATACACTCTCTTCATGACCTTTAGTTCCCCTTTAGCTACCCAGTCCTTCTCCATGATCTTAAGTAGGAATCTTCGGCTTTTTTGTCGTTTGATGAATTGTTCAATATGGCAGGCGGTTTTTCGGCTTCCAACAATGGCGAAGATCGCTTTCATGATCCAATCCGAGGCCTTTGAGGTATAGGTGTTGTTGCGATGACGACGATGTTCTTTCAACCGTCTCCAGGGGTTCTCGGATTGGCCTATGTAGAAGGAATCCTCAGAGGCCGAGTAAAGGATATAGATAAAAACAGCCAAGCCAAAAAGAGTGTTCTGATCACCAAAAGAAGAGATCGAGGGTGAAAATAAAAATGGCTTGGGAGACCAAAAACAAAAAAGACCGATACGAAAGTACCGGTCTTTTTTGGCTCCTCAGGCTGGGCTCGAACCAGCGACCCTCTGATTAACAGTCAGATGCTCTAACCAACTGAGCTACTGAGGAAGGATGCTCTGTAAAAGCGGGTGCAATATTAAGGGATATCCACTTATGAAGCAATATATTTGGGTCAAATTTTGAAAAGAGATCATATGAGCCTTTTAGTGGTTGGCACCGTTGCCTTTGATGCCCTGGAAACTCCATTTGGAAGAACGGATCGGATCCTAGGTGGATCTGCAACTTATTTCAGCCTGAGTGCGAGTCGATTTGTGAAGCCTATCAATCTTGTCTCCGTGGTTGGCGAGGACCTTCCACAAGAGCATCTGGACCTCCTAACTTCAAACGGGGTGGATATCCGAGGCGTGGAGATCGTCAAGGGAGGAAAGACCTTTTTCTGGTCCGGTAAGTATCACAATGATATGAACACCAGGGACACGTTGGTCACCGAGCTCAATGTCCTTGCTGATTTTCAACCTGAATTGCCACAAGATTATCGCGAACCGGAAGTTCTGATGCTGGGGAATCTGGATCCAAAGGTCCAATTGGCTGTGATCGATCAGATACCGAGGAGACCGAAGGTTGTCGTTTTGGACACAATGAATTTCTGGATGGATCATACCATGGATGATCTGAAGAAGGTCTTAAGAAAGGTCGATGTCCTGACGATCAATGATGAGGAAGCTCGTCAACTTTCAGGTGAATACAGTTTGGTCAAGGCAGCAAAGAAGATCATGAATATGGGGCCTCTCGCCCTTGTCATCAAGAAGGGTGAACACGGGGCACTTCTTTTTCACGACAGTGAGGTCTTTTTTGCACCAGCGCTTCCTCTGGAAGAAGTTTTCGATCCCACAGGGGCAGGAGATACCTTTGCCGGTGGATTTACAGGTTACCTGGCTTCATCCAAGGATATCAGCTTTGAGAATATGAAAAGGGCTGTGATCTATGGATCTGCCATGGCTTCTTTTTGCGTGGAGAAATTCGGAACCGAGCGACTTGAGAAAATCACCGACAAGGAGCTGAGAGATCGTGTGAGCGCCTTCCTCGATCTTACTCAGATCGAAATGGTCATGCAGTGAACCCAACCTTTTACCAATTCAGACGTTTGAAGAGGTAAGAAGTCACATAAAAACAACAAACTATTTCCCGGCAACCCGTTTGCCGGGATTTTTTTTGAAAAATTTCCAACTCACCCAACCCTTTTCACTAACCCTCCGTTTATTATCATGTAAGCAACTTTTGCAGACGTTCTTTCAACGCAAATTCACCTTTTGACGCAACTATTGGGTTAATAATTTCAGCGCTTTGGGTAACATTTAGCTGAGGGTAAGTTTTTAGGTTACACGTCAAAAGGTGAGACATTAATCCGATAGAGATGGAAATTTTGGTATTTTTACTCTCTATCGGATTTTTTATTGATGGAAATCGATCCTAAAATCTTACGGGGTTGCCGACGCAACGACCGCAGATCCCAATTTGAATTGTATCGGATCTGCTACAGTCCATTGATGTCTGTTTGCAGTCGATATGAAAAGAATAAGGAGGATGCTGAAGAGTTGCTGAACCTAGCGTTCTATAAGATCTTGACAAAGATCGATAAGTATAGTGACGGGGTTCCATTTGAAGCATGGATACGACGGATCACCATCAATACCATAATCGATGAATTCCGTAAGAAATCCAGGGACAAGCATTTGTTCCTTGAGAAACTGGAGGGTCATGTCCCAGTGGATTCCATGGATTTCAATGAAGCGGAACAACGATTTGACGCAGAGGAACTCGAAGAGATGATTCGACAACTTCCACCTGTGAGCCAAAAGGTTTTCAATATGTACGTGGTGGAGGGATATAACCATAAGGAGATCGCCGAAATGCTTGGGATCAGTGAAGGAACCAGTAAATGGCACCTGAGTACGGCAAGGAAGAATGTGAAACAGATGCTCTTGAAGATCATCAATAAAGTGGCTTCGATCATTTTATGACGAATAGGGACCTGGAAAGATTGTTCAGAAAGAAGCTCAACGACCGAGATTTCGAATTTAATCCGGCGGCGTGGAA
>JAJLJK010000236.1:0-8064 GCA_033844885.1 Bacteroidota bacterium
AGGGTTCGCCTGAGAGATGGTGGAAGTTTCTTCCAGAATATGAACACCGATTTTGGGACCGAACTCAGGATTCCCTTTACTGTAGGTTTTGGTATAGGCCTTTCTGAAAATGAAAAGGCTCCCCGACCGGAGATCTTCCCCAATCCCGCAAACGACCAGGTGACCGTGGATCTTTTCATCCCCCGAAAGGGAGCGGCCCTAAGTCTGATCGATGCTACCGGAAGGAAGGTCTTGGAACAATCGTTACAAGAGAATGAATCGCAGGTTACACTGAATGTGGATGACCTACCCGCGGGATTGTATATTCTGGAGGTTTCCACCAAAGAATCTGTTTGGCGAGACCGACTGGTGATCGAGTAAGATCAAAAAGTTAAGGAGGCTTTCGAGCCTCTTTTTTTTGCGCTTCTTTGGAAACGTTCGCCCTCCAATTACCTTTGCCCAAAATCAATGGACATGATCCAGATCAAGCCTTTCCGTGCCATCCGACCCACTCGGGATAAAGCCAGCCTTGTTGGCTCGAGGTCCTATCTCGAATATTCGGATGAAGATCTGCGGGAAAAGTTGAATAACAACCCATATACTTTCCTTCATGTCATCAATCCTGATTTTCATCTTGATCAACGATTGAGCGGCAGGGAGAAGTTCGAAAAGGTTCGGGACAAGTTTCGGGATTTTGTTCGCGAAGGGGTTTTTATGGAGGATCCGGAACCGGCACTCTATATCTACCAGCAATCCACCCCAACCCATGTATTTACGGGGATCGTCGGAGCAGCTAGTGTAAAGGATTATCAGGAGGGGAGGATCAAGAAACACGAGAACACCCTACGGCATCGCGAGGAGCTCTTTAAGGATTACCTTGAGATCACCGGCGTCAATGCCGAGCCGGTACTACTCATTTACCCTGACCTGCAGGAGGTGGATTCCGTCATGGGGAAGTACATGGAACTACGGCCCGAATACGAGTTTTGCACGACCGATCGTGTGATCCATTTTCTGTGGCCCATCCATGACTCCAAAGACGTTCAGATCATCCGGGAAGGGTTCTCCAGATTGGACTCACTGTATATCGCAGATGGCCATCACCGCTGCTCAAGTTCTGCACTCCTGTCAGATGGAAAAGCCTCTACCGACCCCGAGAACCCCCGGGATTGGTTCATGGCGATGTTCCTTCCAGAGAACAATATCCGGATCCACGAGTTCAACCGATTGGTACAAGGACTGAATGGTCATACCATGGATAGTTTCCTGGATTCCGTTTCCAAGAAATTCTTTGTTCGTGAGATCGGACGAAAGAGCTATCGTCCGGAAGGGATACATGAAATGAGCATGTACCTTGAGGGAAGGTGGTTCTCTTTGAATGTCAAGCCCGGGAGTTTCAATTCGGAAGACCCTGTGGAGAGCCTGGATTATGAGATCCTTTCCAGGAACCTCCTCGATCCCATACTCGGTATCCAGGACCTCAGGACCGATCCAAGGATCGCTTTCAAACCCGGAACCGATGGACCAGAAGGGATCGAAAAAGCCATCGATCGGGGACGATTTACAGTGGGATTCTGTATGTTCCCTGTTACCATCGAGCAGCTAAAAAAAGTAGCTGATGCCCAATTGGTGATGCCTCCCAAGTCGACCTATATCGAGCCCAAATTGCGAAGCGGACTGACCATTTATAAATTGACAGACGAATGAGCATAGCAGAAAATCTTCTGACCATTAAGAAGGATATCCCCGAAGAGGTGATCCTGGTAGCGGTATCGAAGACCAAACCTGTTGCTGACATTCTTGAAGCTTATAATGCCGGTCACCGTGATTTTGGAGAGAACAAGATCCAGGAAATGGTGTCTAAATCCGAGGAGCTACCTCAGGATATTCGTTGGCATATGATTGGACACGTTCAAACGAATAAGGTGAAATATATGGCTCCCTTCGTTCATCTGGTTCATGGTTGTGACCGTGTCAAGGTATTGAAGGAGGTCAATAAGCAGGCGGCCAAATGCGATCGCATCATTGATTGCCTGATCCAGGTTCACATTGCTGAGGAGGATACCAAATTCGGTTTTGATGAATCAGAGCTGAGCGATCTGATCGACCAAAGGACCTGGGAAGATTTCCCCAATGTTCGCTTACGCGGGATGATGGGAATGGCAACATTCACGGATGACCATGATCAGGTTCGACGTGAATTCAGATCCCTAAGGGCTCATTTCGATCGATTTGCGGAACGATCCGGATTGAAGAATTGGAACATCCTTAGCATGGGTATGAGCGGAGACTATCGCCTGGCGATCGAGGAGGGGAGTACCATGGTTCGAATTGGTTCCTCCATCTTTGGGACTCGCAACCCCTAGCGGATCCTTGCTCCCAAGGCAAGCGTCAGGTCCAGGGCCAATCCCGAGTATGCCGGTTTAAAGTAACTGTCCCAATCGCGGTGATCACTTACGGGATCCTCCAGAAGGTTCCCGAATCGATATGATAGGCCGATTCCCACTGCACTCCAAAAGCCATTTTTTCTGGTGTTCTCCTGCCCAAGACGAACCGCGATGGAGGGTTGAAGAAACCAATTCGATCGCGGAACAGGTGTATAGAATAATTTCTGGACCCCATCCTCCCATCGCTCAATGTACTCGTAGGTATAAGTCTTTGCTCGGGTAAAAAGAGGCTGAAGCTCCACATCGATGAATGTTCCAGTTTCTTCGCGGTAAAGATACCTGTAATAGATCCCTAGCCGGAGTCCATCCAAGCGCATGTATTCGGCCGGATTCTCTTCGGTTCCCAGTTGGTCGGTATACCATCCCGGACGGAGTCCCACAGCCTTTCGTTCCTGCCATCGATACTGGATCCCTGCAGCTAGGGTAAGGTTGGCCATGCCTCCGAGATCTGCGTAGATCGCCCATTTGGCAGGCTTCACCTCACGTGTCTGATTGAAGAACTGGGCATGGGCTTCATTTCGGAAAAAGAGGAGGATCAAAAAAAGGAAAAGGGATCTTCTCATAATTGGCTCAATTGGATCAATTGACCATTCTCATATCGGTATTGATAGATGCGGGTCTTTCCGGAAACGATCAGAAGATCCGCACGGATCACAATATCGATTGCATCGATCGTTTGAAAATGATCCTTGAGTTGTGGCTGATATGGATCCTTGAGGGAGAAGACCTTCAAACCATCGTCACAAACCCAAAGCAAGCTATCCTGAACCCCGATTCCCATAGGTCTGGTCATTTCAAGATCATTGACGAGAACGGGTCTTTGAATATCCTTGATATTCAGGATGTCAAGTCGATCTACGCCCCTCCGACACCTTGCTACATCGGGATCAGACCGGAGAGTGAGGTAAGCCATACTATCTTTTAGAGCGATCGGATCGCATGAAGAGATGTGGCTGATCGCATAGAGCGCTTGTGGAACCAAGGGGGTAGAGATATCAAATATCTCAAGCCCGGAAGAAGAGGCAACAAAGAGAACGGAGTCCCTCTTCCGAGTACTTTCAGCGGGAGCCATGGTCCTTGTCTGACTAACTTCACTTGGTGATCTGGGGTCAGAAATATCAATGACGGTCATGAACTGCTCGTCAAAGGTGTATAGGGCATTTCCCTCCACCTCAAACCGGCTGAATGATCCGGAAACGCCATTTCCGGACAAAGTGGAATCCGATCGGCTGGAATTACAGGAAGTAAGACCAATGAGGATGATAAGGCTAAGTGGTGCTGTTATTTTTCCCATGCTACGATCACTGTATTTGAGGGTCGGCCTTCAGGGCTGAATTCATGAGGAATGAGTCCGCGATCCGGTGGAGGAAGTTCTGGAAAGAGATTTCTGATCCTGGAGATCTCCTCAAAATCACTTCCGTCCCATCCAAGGATCACCAGGTCAGGGCCCATGTCCAGATAGACCTTTTGTTGATCGATCTCGAACTCCGTATTGCCAGGGGCTCGCAGGTACCCGATGTCCTTTGGATCACCGGGATCAGAGTTGTCGATGAGATGAATGCCGTGATATTTGTCTCCCACCAAAAGAAGGTTTCCTTCCAAATAGATGTCACCGGGCTGTCGTATGGTCTGAGGGGAGATCATCTCGATCGAAGCCTCGAAATCTGCTCGTGTCATCAACACCGGCGTGTATTCCGTGGGCTTGTCAGGATCGACTCCACACCCCGCAAGGATAGCGGTTATCAGAATGAGGAGTAGGGACCTTTTATGATTCATGGTCGGATAGTTTACCACACAAACGTAGCCTCTTGCGAAGGGTTGGAAAAGGAATATTTATTTTTTGATGAATGAATAATTCAACCTGGGTCGATAAAGAATTTATCCTTTTCTATTTTTGGGAGCATGTATGCGATCCTTGATATCGAGTCTACAGGAGGCAGGTATAACGAAGAAGGAATCATTGAGATCGCGATCCTCCTGTATGACGGCAAAGAGGTGGTCGATCGATTGATCAGCCTGGTGAACCCCCGGCGCCCCATCCAAAGTTATGTCACCAAACTGACCGGCATCCACGAAAAGATGGTCCGACGTGCTCCGCGATTCCATGAGATCGCCAAGAGGATCATTGAGGTCACCGAAGATGCGATCATTGTGGCCCACAATGTCTCCTTTGACTACCGAATGCTGCAATTGGAATTCGGCCGTTTGGGTTACGATTATCAACGGAAGACCCTAGATACCATCGACCTGTCTGAAATGCTGATCCCCGGCCTTCCGGGGTATGGACTCGAAAAGGTCTGTGATGCTCTTGGGATCATGAACACTCAACGCCACCGAGCGGAAGGGGATGCCATTGCCACTTTGAAATTGTTCGAACTTCTCATGGAGAAGGACGAAAAGAAGATCATCAGTAAACTGGCTCGCGCCAAGGATGATGAGGACCACGACCACAGATTCAATCACCTTACCGCTGAACTGGAAAATGTCACTGGGATCTATCATCTGTACAATCGGGCAGGAGAGGTGATCTTTACCGGACGTAGTAATGACCTTAGAAATAAGATCAACCGACATTTTCTCCCTACCAGCAAGAAGGCTCGTGAATTACAGGAGTCCATCGAATCCATTGAGGTTGAATCTACCGGAAGTGAGCTTCTGGCAAGAGTAAAGGAGATCGTCTCTCTGGAGCGCTTGAAGCCGGATTTCAACAAACCTACTCGACCCTTCCTAGAATATGCGGTGACGGTCCGCGAGAAGAATGGAAAGGTTTTGGAGATTCAGATCACCAGCCAGTCAAAAAGAGGACATGCGCATGCCTACTTCGTCAGTAGGAATCACGCTTTGGAGTTTGCCTGGCAATTGGCCGATTCCCTGGGTATAGCCGATCAAAAGAATTTGATCAAAGAATCTCGCCCAAAGAACACAGAGCCGATCGATGCCAGGTATAAGAATTGGAGAACTGCGATTCGAAGACTACTGATCCCTGGTGGCATGTGGTTGCTGGTTGACAAGGGAAGACACCCCCATGAAAAGAGCTTCCTCTTCCTGGACAATGGCCGCGTGCGTGGATATGGGTTCTTCGAGTTAGAGAGACAAGTTTCCGATCCGGAGATGGTCAGAAATCTCATGACACCCATCCGGGATGATGCTTACATCCGAAGTATCGTCAAACACTTTCTGGATCATAAGAAAGGATTGACCCTTCGGTCCCTGAAAAAGCGGTCAGAATAGATCGTATCCTACCGAAAGGATAAAAATGGGACTACGAGAGTCCGTCTGGATCACCTTTTCACCTGAGGAGGTGTTGAATCGAATATCGCCTTGATATTTCCTGATACTGAATTCGTATCGACCCTGAAGAAGGAATTTTCCCAAAAGCACCTGGACACCCGCATTACCTCCAACGGTAAAATCATTGTTGATCCCATCGAAAACACCCTGATCGGGATTAAGATGGGTGGTGAATACGGGACCGGCAAAAACCCCGACGGGTCCAAGCCTGAATCCGGCATGGACCGGTAGATCCAAACGCCGGATCTGATAGGTTCCTGAATATTCTTCCCCATTGGTCTCCTCGACGACCAGTTTTCCGTTCAAGCTATGATAAAGGAACTCGCCCTGAACATAGAATCCTAAAATGGATACTCGGCCCCATGCGCCGAGGTGGTACCCTGAACCCGGGTTGGAACGGATCTCTTCGATCAACCCTTGATTGGAGTAGTTGGAGAATTTTAGATCCGGAAAGCTTAGACCGGCAATGGGTCCAAAGTGAATATCCTGAGCATGGCTCAACGGTGAAAGGGCGAAAAAGGCAATGGATAATAGAAAGACTCTCATGGGTTCAGATATTGGAGAATGCTCTTTTCAATTCTATTCTCCAGTGAACCTAGGTCTGCGCGTTGGAATTCTTTTCCGGTGATGTGCTCGAAGAGCTCGATATACCGTTCAGAGACCGAGGAGACAAACGTGTCGGTCATCTCGGGAACCTGTTGGCCTTCCTTGCCCTGAAAGCCGTTCTCGATCAACCATTGGCGAACGAACTCCTTACTCAATTGCTTTTGTGGCTCGTTTCGATCCTGCCGATCCTGATAACCGTCCTTGTAGAAATAACGCGAAGAATCCGGTGTGTGTATCTCATCGATGAGAATAATCTTTCCGTCGGCGTCCTTTCCGAACTCATACTTGGTGTCGACGAGGATCAGACCTTGCTTGGATGCCATTTCTTGTCCTCGCTGAAAAAGCTTTCGCGTATAATCCTCCAGCTGAACATAGTCTTCTTCGCTTACGATCCCTTTGGAAAGGATGTCTTCTCGCGATATATCCTCGTCGTGGAGTCCCTGATCGGCCTTGGTGGTCGGAGTGATGATGGGTTCGGGGAACCGGTCGTTCTCCTTCATCCCATCGGGCATGGTCACTCCACAAAGTGTCCGTTCCCCGCTTCGGTAGGTTCGCCATGCGTGACCACTCAGATATCCTCGGATCACCATCTCTACCTTAAATGGATCAGCTTTCTTTCCGACGGTCACGACCGGATCGGGAGTTGCCAGTTTCCAATTGGGAACGATATCGCTGGTCGCATCCAGAAAGTGGCTTGCGATCTGGTTCAAAACCTGACCTTTGAAGGGTATGCCCTTTGGAAGGACCACATCGAAGGCAGAGATCCTGTCGGTGGCGATCATGATCAGACGTCCATCTTCCAGAGAGTAGACCTCGCGAACCTTGCCGTGATAAAGATCGGTCTGTCCCGGAAATTGGTAATGCGTTTGAAGAAGGGTGGAATCAGGATTCATTCTTTTCTACTTCGCTGTAAGCGTTGATGATCTGTTTGACGAGTTTATGTCGGATGACGTCCTTTTCATCCAAATGGACAAATGAGATATCCTTTACCCCCTCGAGGATCCGCATGGCCTCGATCAATCCAGATCTCTGGTTCCGGGGAAGGTCTACCTGGGAAGTGTCACCGGTGACGATGAACTTGGCAGAACGTCCCATCCGGGTCAAGAACATCTTCATCTGTGCATGGGTGGTATTCTGTGCCTCGTCCAGAATGACAAAGGCATGATCCAGTGTCCGTCCCCTCATGTAAGCAAGCGGGGCGATCTCGATCACATTGGATTCTATGTAATAGTTCAGCTTTTCGTAGGGGATCATATCCCGAAGGGCATCGTATAAAGGACGGAGATAAGGATCGAGCTTTTCTTTCATATCCCCAGGAAGGAATCCCAAATTCTCGCCTGCCTCCACCGCAGGTCGGGTCAGGATGATCCTCTTTACTTCTTTGTTCTTAAGGGCCCTGACCGCCAAGGCCACACCGGTGTAGGTCTTTCCGGTTCCCGCTGGACCAATGGCAAATAGGAGATCGGTCTTATTGACCGACTCGACCATTTTGCGCTGATTATGGGTTCGAGCCTTGATCAAAGCGCCGTTGATCCCATGAACAAGAATGTCATTGTCCGTTTCCAATCCGCGGGTGATATCCTGCTTATCACCGAGAATGATCCTTTCGATCTGATTCTCATTGATCGCATTGAAGCGTGCGATATGACGTAGGATGAGATCCAGTTTCTCCTCGAAATTCTCAATATCGGAGGCTTCACCATGGATCTGGATCCGATTTCCCCGAGCCACGATCTTCAGT
>JAJLJK010000237.1:0-14792 GCA_033844885.1 Bacteroidota bacterium
GAAGTGATTGTTGATATACTCGTCTTCTGAGAGGTTCTTGACGTTGATGAATGCTCGAACCTTATCATCCTGAGGGATATTGATCAGATTTTGGATGGCTCGTCCCTTCGAAGCTCTTGTTCCTTCCGGGATCTCAAACACTCGCAGCCAGAAACACCTTCCCAGTTCGGTGAAGAATAGCATGTAGTTGTGGTTCGTTGCCACGAAGACGTGTTCAATGAAATCCTCATCCCTCATTGATGCTCCCCTAGAACCAACGCCTCCCCTTCCCTGCCGGCGATATTCAGTCAGCGGGGTCCTCTTCACATATCCGGCATGGGAAATGGTGATCACCACTTCCTCATCGGGGATCATATCTTCGATACTAACTTCACCTCCGGCGTATTCGATCTCTGTTTGACGCTCATCACCGTACTTCTCCTTGACCTCTTCGAGCTCCTCCTTGATGATCTTCATTCGAAGGCCTTCATCTGCCAGGATCTCTTTCAAGTAGGCGATCTGCTTCATCAATTCATCATACTCCTCCCGGATCTTATCTCTTTCGAGTCCGGTGAGTTTCTGCAGGCGCAGATCGAGGATGGCCCTTGCCTGGATCTCAGAGAGAGAGAAGTTTTGCATCAACCCTTCTCGGGCCTCCTCTACCGTAGCTGAACCTCTGATCAGCGCAATGACCTCGTCAAGGTGATCAATGGCGATCAACAATCCCTCGAGGATATGAGCCCTTTTTTCTGCCTGGGCGAGTTCGTATTTGGTGCGTCGAACCACCACCTCATGACGATGATCCACAAAATGCTGGATGATCTCCTTAAGGTTCAGTTGCTCGGGCTTTCCGTTGACCAGGGCAATGTTATTCACACTGAAACTGGACTGCAGCTGAGTGTATTTGAACAGCTTGTTCAGAACAACATTGGGGACTGCATCTCTTTTGAGTACGTAAACTATCCGAAGTCCCTTGCGATCGGATTCGTCCCTTATGTCCGAGATACCATCGATCTTCTTGTCATTCACAAGATCGGCGGTCTTTTTGATCATCTCGGCCTTGTTGACCTGATAGGGGATCTCGGTCACTACGATACACTCTCGTCCATTCACTTCTTCGATATTGGCCTTGGCCCGAAGAACGATCCGGCCACGACCGGTCAAGAAGGCATCTCGAACCCCTTCGTATCCATAGATGATCCCACCTGTCGGAAAGTCAGGAGCTTTGATGTGATCCATCAACTCATCGATCGTGATATCACGGTTGTCGATATAAGCATTGATCGCATTGACCGATTCGGTCAGGTTGTGAGGAGGCATATTGGTTGCCATCCCGACAGCGATCCCGCTGGCACCATTGACCAGAAGATTCGGTATCCGGGTCGGGAGCACGGTGGGCTCTTCCAGAGAGTCATCAAAATTCAGCTGGAAATCGACGGTTTCTTTGTCGATATCCTGGAGCATCTCTTCGGCGATCTTCCGCAGTCGAACCTCGGTATATCGCATGGCAGCCGGACTATCCCCATCGATGGATCCAAAGTTACCCTGACCATCTACCAACATGTACCTGAGTGACCAGTTCTGGGCCATACGGACCATGGTATCGTAAACAGAGGAGTCTCCGTGAGGGTGGAACTTTCCAAGCACCTCTCCCACGATCCTTGCAGACTTCTTATAGGGTCGATTGGAAAGGACGCCCAATTCGGACATACCGTACAAAACCCTTCGGTGAACGGGTTTCAGTCCATCTCTGACATCCGGTAGGGCTCGCGAAACGATCACCGACATAGAATAGTCGATGTACGAGGACTTCATTTCCTCCTCGATATTGATAGGGATAATTCTTTCTCCTTCAGCCATAAATCAATTTCCTATTTGGTTTTTGTGGCAAGTGTCAAAAATAGAGAAATTGATAGGGGTAACAGAATGGCTCAGCCCATGAAATACGGTATTTTTACACAAAATCGTGTTAATAATATAAGGCTGTCAAATTTTCATATGGCCTGCCACCTCGACTACATTTGGTAGGAAAACTGTTTTGGCATAAAATTCGTTTCTTCATAAAGACATTCACCCTAAACGAATACAGGAATAATGGACGAGAATTTTTCACCCAGGGTTAAGGATGTGATCACCTACTCCAAGGAGGAGGCCCTCCGGTTAGGTCATGATTACATCGGAACCGAACATTTGATGCTGGGGTTGATCCGTGAGGGTGAGGGAAGTGCTGTCCAGATCTTAGAGGATTTGGGAATTGATCTCAAGGCTTTCAGATCCAAGATAGAATCTATCAGTGTCCCTAACACGGGCCGACAGATATCCGCAAAGAAAAACCTCCCTCTCACGCGTCAGGCCGAGAAGGCATTGAAGACCACCTTTTTGGAGGCCAAGCTCTTCAAAAGCAGTGTGATACGCACTCCACACTTATTGATGTGTATCCTAAGAAATGAAGATGACCCGGTAACCCGCTTGCTCAAACAGGCAGGCATTGATTATGAATCCGTGAAATCAGAATATCAAGCAAACTACATGGGCGCTTCTGAAGAAAGTCCAAGTGCTGAATTGTTCAACGAGGATGATGATGACTTTGAAAAGGAACGTCCCTCCTACTCTTCTTCCGGTGGAACCCGTGGTTCCAAAGGCGACGTGAAGTCCAAGACCCCTGTTCTTGATAACTTCGGAAGGGATCTCACAAAGTTGGCTGAAGAAGGAAAACTGGATCCTGTCGTTGGACGGGAAAAAGAGATCGAACGGGTCTCACAGATCCTGAGCCGACGCAAAAAGAACAATCCTCTTTTGATCGGTGAACCCGGTGTAGGTAAGACAGCCATTGCAGAGGGACTCGCACTTCGCATTGTGAAGCGAAAGGTGAGCCGAGTCCTGTTCAACAAACGTGTGGTCACCCTTGATCTGGCCTCTCTTGTGGCTGGAACCAAATACCGGGGACAATTCGAAGAGCGCATGAAGGCGCTTATGAATGAGCTGGAAAAGAATGATGACATCATTCTCTTCATTGACGAACTTCACACGATCGTCGGTGCCGGTGGAGCAACTGGCAGCCTGGATGCGAGCAATATGTTCAAGCCTGCTCTTGCACGAGGAGAGATCCAATGCATCGGGGCCACAACGCTCGACGAATATCGTCAGTACATTGAAAAGGATGGTGCTTTGGAACGTCGCTTCCAAAAGGTCATGGTCGAGCCTACTACTGTAGAGGAAACCATTCAGATCCTGAATAACATCAAAGACCGTTACGAGGATCACCACAACGTGGAGTATACCCCTGAAGCCATCAATGCCTGTGTGCACCTGACACAGAGATATATATCCGATCGCCACCTTCCCGACAAAGCTATTGACGCTTTGGATGAGGCAGGTAGTCGCGTTCACATCACCAGCATCAAGGTTCCAAAGGAGGTAATGGAACTCGAGAAGAAGTTGGAGGAGATCCGCGCCGAGAAGATCAATGTCGTTAAGAAACAGAGATACGAGGAGGCTGCCCGCCTTCGCGATGATGAAAAGCGAGTTGAAGGAGAGTTGGAAGAGGCTCAGAAGGCCTGGGAAGAAGAGGTAAAGAAGAACAAGGAGACCGTCTCTGATGAGAATGTGGCCGAAGTTGTCGCCATGATGACCGGAATTCCGGTTCAGCGCGTAGCCCAACAAGAAAGTGCCCGTCTTAGCAAAATGGCGGATGAACTCAAGGCTCGTGTCATAGGTCAGGATGAAGCGGTTGAAAAAGTCGTCAAGGCCATTCAGAGAAACCGTGCGGGACTCAAAGATCCCAACAAGCCCATTGGTTCCTTTATCTTCCTTGGTCCTACTGGGGTCGGTAAGACACAATTGGCGAAGGAACTAAGCCGCTCCCTATTTGATTCGGAGGATTCCCTCATCCGGATCGACATGAGTGAGTACATGGAGAAATTCGCTGTAAGCCGATTGGTAGGAGCCCCTCCCGGATATGTAGGGTATGAAGAAGGTGGCCAGCTGACGGAAAAGGTCAGAAGGAAGCCCTATTCTGTGATCCTTCTTGATGAGATCGAAAAGGCCCACCCTGACGTTTTCAATTTGCTTCTTCAAGCTCTTGATGACGGACACATGACAGATTCATTGGGCCGTCGTATCGATTTCAAGAACACGATCATCATCATGACCTCCAATATCGGAACCCGTCAGTTGAAGGATTTCGGACAAGGAGTCGGATTTGGAACGAAGGCAAGGCAAGAAACCTCCAATACCCATGCAAAGAGCGTGATCGAAAATGCCTTGAAAAAAGCCTTCGCCCCAGAATTCCTTAACAGGATCGACGACGTGGTCCTTTTCAACTCACTGGATCGAGAGCATATTCACAAGATCATCGATCTCGAACTTCACAAACTGTTCAAGCGAGTTGAGGATCTTGGATACACACTTAAGATCACGAAGAAAGCCAAGGATTTCATCGCCGATAAGGGTTTTGATATTCAATTTGGGGCTCGTCCTTTGGCACGAGCCATTCAAAGGTATGTCGAGGATCCATTGGCTGAAGAGATCATCAATAACAAGATCTCCGAAGGAAATGTCATCACCATTGATCTTGGAAAGGATGAAGAGATCAAGATCAAGGTGGAGGAAGCCAAAGACACGACTTCGACCAAGGAATAAGTCTAATTGAACGACCTTTTTTTCCCACAGCCCCTGCAAGATCAGGGGCTTTTTTATTTACAAATAGTTAACAGTGAAAAAAGATCAAGTGATAGAGCCGTATTTACTTTTGCAGGCTTGATTTTCAACTGAATGGAGATCGCGATCCAGATATTATTGATCATTGGGAGCCTTGGGCTTTTCATCTTCGGAATGAAGAGTTTGAGTGATGCTCTGAACCGTGTGGCAGGGAGCCGCCTGAAGTCTAGCTTTCAGACCATGACCTCCACACGGTTGTCCGGAGTGGCCACAGGTTTTCTTATTACGGCGGTGATCCAGTCCTCTTCGGCCACCTCCATAATGATCGTTTCCTTTGCCAATGCTGGTTTGCTTACACTGCTTCAGGCGACCGGTGTGATCATGGGGGCAAATATCGGTACCACCTTGACCGGATGGTTGGTCTCTGTGGTAGGGTTTGAATTCGACCTATCCGAATTGGCTCTCCTTTTCTTTGCGCTTGCCTTCCCCCTTTTCATCCAACGAAATTCACAAAGAAAGAGGTGGGCCGAGGTTTTCATCGGTTTGGGGATCTTGCTTTTGGGTCTTCATGCCCTGAAGGAATCTGTTCCGGACCTCTCCTCCAATCGGGATCTCTTTGATTATTTGAACAGCTTCAGCAAAGTGGATTTTCTCAATCGACTCTTCTTTGTGTTGGTCGGTTTTGTGATCACTGTGATCGTTCAATCCTCCAGTGCCGCCATGACACTTACCATTGTCATGGTCACACAGGGTCTTCCTCTTGAGATCGCTGCTGCCATGGTTCTTGGCGAGAATATCGGAACGACAGTGACGGCTGAGATAGCAGCTTTGGTAGGAAATGTTCACGGGAAAAGAGTGGCAAGGGTTCATACATTGTTCAACATCTTTGGCGTGTTATGGATGGTGATCCTTCTTCCTTACACTTTGGATGGATTAAAATATCTCCTACCCCAGGTCTTTGGGCAAGCAGGGGATCCATTTGTGCTTGCAGGTTTCCATACGGTATTCAATATTCTCAACACAATCCTCTTCCTGATCTTCACCAAATTCCTCATTCAATCCGCCATTAGGACAGTGAGGAGCAAGGGGACAAATGATGAGGAATTTCACCTTCAATTCATCCAGTCACCAGTGGGAAGTTCACCTGAACTGAGTATCATGGAAGCTGGACTGGAGGTTCATCGATTTGCACGACTTACCAATCGGATGGTTGGAATTCTTCCAAAACTCATTGTCGATCAAGGTGATGGAACTTTTGATCCTCATGTCGAAAAGATCGCCAACCTCGAAGACACAACGGACAAGATGGAATTGGAGATCGCGAATTTCCTGACCCGGGTATCTGAAGGGGAGATCTCTGAATCCAATTCACTTCAGATCCGAAAGATGATCTCTGTGGTCAATGAACTTGAACGGGTTGGGGATATTTGTTTTCAGGTAGCTGAACAGTTACGGAGGAAAAGGGATCAAAGGGCATACTTCAAGCCTGAGCAACGCAGTGCAATTGAAAAAATGATGAAGCTTATCCAAAACTCGGGTTTGATCATGGAGCAGAATCTGAGCCCAGAGAGTGGAAAATTCAACATGGAATCTGCCAGAGACCTAGAGAATCAGATCAACTCATATCGAGATGAACTTCGGCAACAGCATCTGAAAAGCATGGAAAAAGGACAATATAAGGTGGAGACCTCCCTGATCTTCAATAACCTTGTAAATTCCTTAGAAAAACTCGCTGACCACCAATTCAATGTGTCTGTTGAGATCTCCGGCAAGGAAAAACCCGTTCAGGCTTAGAGATTCCTCTCCAGAAAATCGACAGTTTTCATCCAGGCATCAATAGCTGCCTCTCCGTTGAAACTCGGTTGACTTGGGTTAGCAAAAGCATGGGGAGCATCATACCAGTAGACCTTTAGGGGCCGACCAGCTTCCTCCATGGCATTTTCGAATTTCCCGACCACTTCCTGGTTGATCCATCCGTCCTGTTTCGCAAAGATCCCAAGAACCGGGGCCTGTAATCCTTTCAATAAGGTAGGGTCATCTATTGGCATCCCATAATACATGATGCAAGCGTTCACCCTACCACTGCCGATCAGAGCTGCACGAAGGGACCATCCCCCACCAAAACACCAACCGATAGTGGCTACATTCTTTGAGTCTGTGTACTCATAGGCCGCTTTAATGATCGAACGGATCCTCTCCTCATTGGCGTTCTGCATCAATTTTGAAGCCGCCTCCCGCGTCGTAGCGGTCATGCCATCATACAGGTCGGGGGCGATCACCCGAACACCTGGAAAGGTCTTAGCAAGCTTATCTGCCTGTTCCTTTATGTGATCATTCAGTCCCCACCACTCTTGGAAGACGAGGATCACCTTTCCATTGAAAGGGCCTTCGGCGACCTCATAGGCAGAGGCATTTTCGCCACCTTGAACCGGATAGGAGATCATCTTTCCCATCAGATCGGCAGAAGGTGGTGTCCGAAGAACATGTGCCTCGCCAAACTTGGAATCGGTCGAAAGACTAGCAAAGGTCTGAGTATTGGAAATGCTTTGACAACAGCTTTGACCCTGAACATAGAATGTTCCGAGGGCAAATAGATAAAGGATGAATGATCTCATGATTCTCTGTTTTTCAATCTAACCCTATAATTACTTTCAGGTTCATGTTTTCATGGTGAAAATCGGCTCAGGGGTTCCCTTCTCACAGTGATTTTCCCAGATCCTTGCCATGGTCACACTTGGAGAAAGAGGCTCCAGTGACTCGATTAGGTCCTGGATATCGGCAAACTGTTCGAAGCCCTCCACTACCTTCCAACCAACGGGCATTCCGGAGCGGACAAGTAAAACGACCTCGGTATCCGGCATGGGTCCTTTTAAACGATACAATTCCTCCTCTTTGTCATTTTCTGATTCAATCCAGTCCCGAATTCTCTGATTATGATCCTTTTGATCTATGGAATCCTGATCCAATGCCGGTAAATGGCATAGGTCGCGATCCAGGCCGAAATCATCACAGATCCTGTAGAGTTCGTTCAAAGCAGCCGGATAACTGAAAAAGGTTTTCCTTGCCTCCTCCCCTATTCGTATCGATTTGATTGCGATCCTCCAATTTCCAGCACGATCCTCATACGGCACCAATCCAAATCTTCGTGAAATGGATTTTTGGGCCCGATTGTGACGTGGCCAATGTTTGCGGATCAAGTGATCTTCGAGGATCATGGCCATCACCTCAGTTCCTGTTTTTCGGAAGTCGATGGAATGGATCTCTCTTTTAAAGGCTTGGGACCGTTTTGTGGATCCATCCCCAAGAAAATGAGTGGCCACTCTTTGCTTGATATTTTTTGCCTTCCCAATGTAAATAGGTGTGCCTTTTTCGTCCTGAAGGAGATATACCCCCGGAGAGTTGGGGAGATGATGGAATTCCTCTGGGTCGACATTCATGGGCAATTTGATCTCACCTCGTTGGCGATTCAACATTCCCTGAACCACCTTTTCAGCGCTGGTTTGCTGCATAGACCTTTTCAAGACCATTGCTGCCGCTTGGGCATCCGAAAGTGCACGGTGAGGATTTTCATTGATGATATCAAGATTCACGCAAAGCGATTTGAGGCTGAATCGCTCAAATTGAGGAAATATCTTTCGGCTCAATCTTACGGTACAAAGCTTTTTCAAGTGAATATCCTCCCCTATCCGCCTGAATTCTTCCTGGATGAAACCAAAGTCGAAATGGACATTATGAGCAACGAAGATCCTGTCAGATAGTAATTGGCGAATGATCTCTGAAATTTCAGAAAAGGAAGGCGCTTCCCGAACCATCTCATTCGAGATCCCTGTCAAGGTGGTGATATGGGTTGGAATCGGCTGGCTGGGATTGACAAGAGTGTGAAATTCTTCCACCAAACGCATATCCTTGTCCAGGATCACGATCCCCACCTCGGTGACCCTGTGATTTTGGGGATATCCGCCTGTTGTTTCAACATCCACTACCGCATACATGACAACAAAGTTAATTTTGCCAGGGATATGATTTAACCCCGTTGACGCATGGATTATTTTTTGATCATCTTGGGTTTCTCCCTTCTCCTACTTGGGCTCGCAGGGGCTATTCTTCCGATTTTACCTGGGCCTCCCCTTTCATTCGTTGGCCTCCTCTTGATCGAGATCAGCTTTGGGTCGCCTTCACCGATCATGCTCTATATTCTTGGAGCACTCGCCTTATTGGTCTTCCTTCTTGACTATTGGGTTCCCATCTGGGGAACCAGAAAATTTGGGGGTACAAGAGCCGGAGTCATCGGAGCGACACTCGGTTTGATAGCAGGGCTTCTTGTGTTTCCACCCTTTGGGGTGATTCTGGGGCCTTTCGCAGGTGCTTATATTGGGGAGGTCATATACAGCAAGAAGACACATGGAGAGGCATTCAAGGCCGCATGGGGTTCTTTTATAGGTTTTTTATTGGGTACGGGAATTAAGCTGATATACAGCTTTTTGACTCTTTATCTTGCGATCACTCATATTTTAAAAAATACCTAAAATCAGGGATGTTTTCGACAGGATATCAGCCTTAAATTTGGATCACCAATCTATCCAATCAACCTTTTAGAGGTATAGCTGTCGTTCTCTCCCTTCCTTTCTTGCCCAATTTCCCTAACACCATTTCCCTGAGGGCGACAGCTTTTTTTAAAACCTCACTGCCATTGATGTTGTCAAGGTAAGATCAGAGGACACCACTTCACTTCCTCTAACAAAACTGTCATTTCCATACAGATATCGGGGTTCGAATCGAAAGATGAAAAATCGATTGACCTGAAAATCAATATTGGCACTCCCCCCCACCAATTGAGGCCCATCACCCAATTGATCGATAGAAACCACGGGGTCGTCGCTCTGGTAGACCTCAAATCTGAATCCGAGTTTCCAGCGATCCCGCCAATGATAGGTTCCCGCAATATGATAGGTGAACCAAGCACTACTTCCGGATTCACCGTTCCCTTTCTCTTCCACGCCAAGGTCAAATAAATTGGTGATGGTCAATTTCTCATTGACCTTCCATCGATAGAAAAGATCGTTGAAGAACCGGATCCTTTTGATCGCTTCTGGATAACTGTTGCTGACCAAGGTTCCCCAGTGGATCAGATGATCCCCATTCTGGTATTCAACCATGGTTCCCATTCCTGGAAATTGATTGCCAGGCTCGCGAGAGATCCTCTGCCAACCATTGTTAATGGTTGCCATTAAGGTCCAGTGCTCATCCGGGGTGTAGGTCATCTTGACCCCAGCTAAGAAGTAGGGTGAATTTTCTGCGGCGAGGGATCGAGTCAAAGTGTAATTCTCAATACCTATACTGGATTCATATCCTAGATGAGAGGGGTAAATTCCCGCATCTACCCATAGGGTGCGCTTTTCATTTAGGGATACCCCCACATTGGCCTGAAAGATATGTTGAAGAAGGTCCTCTGTTTCACCAAAATTATCCTGAGGATAGGTCCCCGCCTGGAAACCGACATTTCCACGGTAAAACCCGCCATCGATCTTGAGAGAGAATACTGCCTGATTGACCGAAAAGGTATTGTGTCTGTTGTAATTGAATAGAAATGGTTGACGGATGTGATCAAAGGGCTCGTTGAAATCATAGGCATAATACCCTTCGACATATCCAAAGTAATCCACCTTGGGATGGATCTCCTGCTGAGCATGGGTCGCACCCAAGGCAAGCCCAAAGAGGGCGAATAGGAAAATTCTGATCATGGGATGCTGCTTTTTTTGTGAAGATAACATTTACCAAAATTCCCGCCCTTCATCCAATAAAAAAGCCGGCATTTGGCCGGCGTGGGTCGGGATGACTGGACTCGAACCAGCGACCCCTACGTCCCGAACGTAGTGCGCTACCAACTGCGCTACATCCCGTTGAGGCTGCAAATATGAAAATACTTGCTTCAAGAAAAAAGGATCTAATATTGTCCCGTCCGTAAAAGAACAAGCGTACAAGCTACCTCGGTCTCTATCCCGTTCTTCTGGAGCAATTCGATCAGCTCCGGATTCTCTGTCCCAGGGTTAAAGATGACCCTTCGGGGGTGATTCTCGAGGATCAGATCATAATACTCTTTCTGATGACGGGGTCCGACATAGAGTGTGATGGTATCCATAGGTTCTGTCGGGAAATCCCTTTGAATGGGAACCCCATTGACCTCTCCTTTCTTGATCCCAACCAGGACCACATCCTTGCCATTCTCCATGAGCAGTTGTGCGGCCAGATAGGCATACCTTCCAGGATTGGTTGTTGCTCCAAGAACCAGGGTTTTTTTGGTGTTCGGGATTTCAGACATACTTTTAGGCTATGTGTGCTAGAATTCTAATTACAAAGATACTATTCATATGGGCCCTGATGGTACCTCTGTCACATTCGGGTCAGCAGATCATTTCCTGGGACGACCTTTCTAGGACACACTCAACGATCATCACCCGGGGCGAAAACAAAGGATTGTTGAAACCGATGTTTCCCGAATCAGTTCGAGATCTTGACGGTGTAGAGGTGATCATTTCCGGATATATTGTACCTGTTGATGTATCTGGCTCCAGATATGCATTGTCCCGGTTTCCATTGGCTTCTTGTTTCTTTTGTGGAAATGCCGGTCCTGAGACCGTGATGGAACTCAATTTCAGTTCACCGATCCACCATTTGATCACAGATACCTTTGTCACTGTCAAAGGCGTTTTTATGCTCAATGACAACGAACCCCATCGATTATTCTTCATCCTTGAAAATTGTTCATTCCATGGATAAAGCCTTGACTTTCTTTTTCTTGATGTCCACAAGCGTACTCTTTGGACAGGTCAAGCTCGATTGGAGAAAGCTGTCCGAAGTGACCTTAAAGGAAGCATATCAACGGAATGATGAGATCTGGAGGCTGTCTCCCACCTTTCCAGAGTCCTTGAAGAGTCTCGATGGGAAAAAGGTCCGGATCACCGGTTATATCATTCCTCTGGATGTGGAGGGTGTCCATTTTGCCCTATCTGCTTTTCCTTTCTCTAGTTGCTTCTTTTGTGGTGGCGCGGGTCCGGAGACAGTGATCAGTATCGAATTCGCCGATCGCCCAAGAGAGTACAAGGTCGATGAAGTGGTCACCCTTGAGGGAATCCTTCATCTTGGCTTGAGAAAAGGGCAGGACTTTATCTACTACCTTGAAAAAACCCAAGAGGCTTCATGAAAAAAAAGGGGACGTTCTACATTCTCATCCCATTCGTGCTATTGGTCATGCTATTGGTGGGTCCAAGGCCAAAAACACCGCTTTATCTGCTGAATTGGCCACAAGTTGGCAAAAGTGGATTGGAATTATCTGATAGCATCGTTCAAAGGGAATGGTCGAATCCCTTTGTCAAGCCCGGGAATCAATCCGAGATCGTTTGGGCAGATCCCATCAACCCCGAACCCACTGAATGGGTTATTCTATATCTGCATGGATTCTCCGCATCACATGAAGAGGGAGCTCCCGTTCATTGTTTTTTAGCCGACACTCTTCATGCGAATTTATTCCTCCCTCGATTGGTGACCCACGGGGTTGACAGTTTTCCCGATATGGAGGGATACACAGCCGATGGTCTATGGAGATCCGCCGTTAGGGCCTTGGCTGTCGCTGAAAAACTCGGGGACAAGGTCATAATTATGAGTACCAGTACAGGGGGAACCCTTGCCATCCGTTTGGCTGCAGAGTTTCCTGATAAGGTCAATGCTCTCATTAACCTCTCGCCTAACGTTCACCCCCTCGATCCAAGCAGCTGGGTGCTCAATAAACCCTGGGGAAAGCAGTTGACCTACCTGGTCATGGGAGGAGAAACCCGCAAATTAGAAGGAAAAGAGGATGATTATTATCATCGATATTGGAATGTTGAATACCATATCAATTCATTGGTGGAGATGTATCAGCTGGTGGCCACCAGCATGACCCCCGAGGTTTTCCATCGGGTCAAACAACCATCCCTTACCATAATGTATTACAAAAATGAGAATGAGAGGGACCCGGTTGTGGATACCAAAGAGATCGAATTCATGCATGAAAACCTGGGGACACCTCTTGATCAAAAGCGATTGGTCCCATTGGAGAATGCAGGCACACATGTGATCGGCAATGGCATATACAGTGAAGCGATCCCAGAAGTGGAAATGGAAATGCTTTCCTTTGTGGATGAAGTTTTGAATACTCCCTAACCCAGATCCATGCAATTCGTCCATCCTGAATATTTATGGGGACTTTTGACCCTGATCATCCCTATTCTGATCCATCTTTTCCATTTCAGGAAGTATAGAACGCTGTATTTCAGCGATATTAGGAATATTCAAAATCTGGAAAGGGAAACACGAAAACAAAGGCGACTGAAGCATTATCTGATCCTACTTGCCAGACTTATTTTTTTAACCTTTTTGACCTTTGCATTTGCCCGGCCCGTCTCCGATCAAGATGTTCGATCTGACGAAGAGAACTCTACCGTAAATATCTTCATCGACAACGGCCCAATGAGTAGTGAGGATAATGGCCGTGGAAGTATGCTGCTACAGATGCAGTCCAGGGCGGGACAGATCATCCAGAGTTATCCTTCACGACAAAGGTTCAGGATCATGACCAGAGATCACGCCCTACCATCCCGAGAAGGGGTTGACGGCAGTGAAGCTCTGGATATCATTGCGGGAACACGCCCATCCTTTTCATCCATTGACCCTTCATTCATTGGAAAAAGACTGAAGAATTTGGACGGTATTCAAAAATTATTCGTGATCAGCTCTTTTATTACTTCCAGCGAATCCGATTGGGCAGAGTTAGCAGATTCTTCACTGAATGTCCATTCCTTTCCTATCGCGTCCCCATCCACATTGCTTCACCTTTCGGTTGACTCGATTTGGTTCGGGATCCCCATATTTAGACCTGGAATCCAACAGGAACTGAAGATCCGATACTCCTACTCCGGAAGAGACCTTCCGGATTCCCTTCGCCTAAGAGTGGGATATCACGAAAATGATACGTTGAAAGGCCTGACCAACCTAAGCATTTCTGAGGCTGGAAGTGGCATCATCACCTTAAGGACCACATTGGGTTCATCCGGATGGAAAAAAGCAAGGGTCGAATTCATATCATCCGAAAGAACGCTTGCTCAAGCCTACTTTGGCTTTTGGATCCGAGAAGGGAGTTCCACCTTATTACTAGAGGGAAGTCCTATATCAGAAAGAATAGAATCCATTTTAGATGACGAGTACAACTCGCTATTAATCAACAGAATGGATCAGCCATCCTTGTTAGATATTAAACGATCCTCTCAGGTAGTCCTTTACGAACCTCCCACCCTTTCTTCTGGATTGGCGGGTACGCTCGCCGACGCAGTAGACCAGGGTCAGACGTTAATGATCATCCCACCACAGGATGAAGATGAAACCAATTCCCTATTGAGAGCCTTAGGCTTGAACCTGGAGGTTAAGAGGGATACCCAAAATGTCCGGATGGGGCGAATTCAGGATTCCGATCCCTTTTGGTCCGGCGCCTTTTTAAGGGGTACCGCACAAGCGGATCTACCACAGATCAACACCTATTATCGATTGACCAAACCTTCCTCCGGTATTCCATTGATCACCTTTTTGGATGGGGCTCCTGCTGCCCTTAGGATCCCCTTTGGGAAAGGCCAGATCCTTCTCGGACTATTTCCCATTACTGAAAACCCGGATTTTCTTGCCCACAACCTTGCTATTCCCTTCTTCTACCAAGGCAATCTATTATCCAATTCGAATCCTGTGAAGGCTGTCGTATTGGGATCTTCGGATCGGATCTTCTTTGACCTTGACCAGGAACAAGAGGATGCGGTTCGCCTCCGTTCAGAATCCGGAGAAGAATGGATCCCTACTCAGATCACAAATGAAAAGGGGGTTTTCATTGAGGTAGGCAATCTGATGCTTGAACCCGGGATCTATCAAGTGGTTGCCACGAAAGGTTCCATTGGTTTTTTGGGGATCAACCCCTCCCCAACCATCATTCTGTCGGAAATGGAAGGAGATCTGGCGGTGGATGATCGATATTACCAGAGTTCCGGGGTGGATGTAGAATCTGTAAAGGCAAGCATCCAAAAGGAGAACGAGGGTGATCAACTTTGGAAATTATGTGTCATTTTTGCAATACTGTT
>JAJLJK010000238.1:0-2107 GCA_033844885.1 Bacteroidota bacterium
GTTCTGACGAACCGCAAGGTTCTCTGCTACCCCCAGCACCATGATCTTGTCAGGTTTCGGCGGCGAAGTGATCTCGGGATTCTTATATGTGGCTACGAGCTTGGTACTAGGCGCACAACCGATGATCATGGTCAATGCAATAAGGGTAAGGCTGATCTTTCGGATCATGGCTGTGTGGTTTTAGGGTTCGAAATTGATTCCAAGGAACACGTGCAGATACTGTTGTCCATTGGTGTCAAAGGTGGATAATTTATTGGTGGCATAGGAGTATCCCACTCCGAGGTTCAGGAAGCTATCCCGACTGATGGACATTGGAATGTTGACCCCTACTCTGGGGTTGACCAAAAATCCCCACTCGTCTTCGACAATGGCATACTTACTAAAGATCAAAGTGTATTCAGTGTATTGCGCTCCGATACCCAGGCTGAAGAAATAATCAAAGCTACCGCTGGGGATCACGTAGTCCGTTCTCCAGGTGATGGGAACATTCCAGATGTATTTCCAAAGGTCAGTGTTTATCGCCCCATTTTCCAGAAAATAGGTATTTCTTGGTTCATATTGATCGAATCGATTGAACCCTAAAAAGACACCCGTGTAGAGATTATCGGAAATGAGTTTCTGATACGAGAAACTCATTCCAGCCCAGGAATATTCATCGATGAAGTCGCTACCAAGGGGGACTCCCATTTCATAATTGAATTGCATCAGGGCGTCGGGCATGATCTGGGCCTTAGCAAAGAACCCCATGAAGACCATGGCAAGGAGTATTGTGATTCGCTTCATGATCATTTCTTCAGATTTGGGGTTTGTTCAAATGCCTGATTGATCGCGTCCACGGCTGCTTGTGTGGGATTATTGATATTGTAAACATCCCCCATGACCGCATTGAAGACAATGGTTAGTTTTTCCTCCGCAGGTGCGTTCTTTAGATCCACCAGTTCCAGCACAACTGTCCCGGATTGGTCATAATAGACCGCGGACCATGGATACCAATAACCATAACTGGGGTATCCCCAATATCCAGGAGGATAGTATCCCGGGTATCCCCACCAGTATCCCGGGTAATAACCACTCGAGTAAATACTGATATTCTTAAGGACCGTGATCATTCCGCCAAGGTCTGCAGAATCCGGGTCACTGACTTCTACATACCCCCGGGCTTCCATGTTTTCACGAAAGGCTTGAAGGGCATCCAATGCGTATTTGTCCTTGATCCGATTCGGATCATTCTTGCTATCGGATATCAAGGCCACCGAATCCACTAGGTAAAAAGTGGTGTATTCTGAAAAATCCGCTTCTGGCGAATATCCCGTGTAAACAAAGAGCTTTCCGTCTCGAGTTCCGTAATCCGGATATTTGAGGCATCCGGCAAGGCCCAGAAATAAAATGGACCCAATAAATACCCAGTGTTTTTGTGTCATATTTTTCTGATAAATTGTCCCAGCCAAAATAAGAGAAAATGAGAAGAATCCTATTCCCCCTAATCATGGCATTTCTGGCCATCCCCGAATCTGCCAAAGCCCAATTGGAAATTGGGTTCACAGGAGGTTACCAGTTCAGTTCCAGAGGGACTGTCAATTACGGATACGTCAATGTGGGAGACGGGCCATCGACAAAGTTCGATCTCAATTTTCGTCTAGAGGATAATTATTTTGGTTTTAGTTACTCGGGGGTAGAGACCGACGCATATCTCTCGGGGTTTTATAATTATGATACCGAGCGGAACTACATCCGGATGAATTATTATGAACTTCATTACGAGCGGTCCATTCCGACGGGAAGTGACATTTTTCAACCATTCGGAGGGATGCAGGCCGGTTGGCTGCATGTCAACAACCAAACGACCGGAGGATCTGCGGACAGGCTTTATCTCGGGGCTACACTTGGATTGAGGGCGTTCCTCACCGAAAAATTCGGTTTGCGGGGTTATTTCAATCTCAATGCTCCGATTGAGGGTTTCGGGGCTAGTTTTTACGCTGGAACAGGCGGTTCGGGAGCCGGTGTCAGCACCTATTCCACGATGGTCTTCTTCAGTGTTGGAGGAGGGGTATTCCTTCAGTTGGGCGGATGATCACTCTTTGATCTTTGAGGTTAACCAGATCAATTC
>JAJLJK010000239.1:0-10329 GCA_033844885.1 Bacteroidota bacterium
TTAAAGGTCGACCTCGAAATATATTTTTCTTGAATCTGAGAATGGACTTGAAGGGTAAGAATTAAAAAAAGGAGCAAGAGTAGGGGTCTCATTCGCAACAGTATTTTTTCCTGAAACCGTCATACAAGCAAATATTTTGAAAGAAGTTTCTCCGTAAATAAACACTTGCCGTTCCTCGTTCAAACGATTTTTCCAGATTAAGGTTGAGTGTCATTTTCATCCCTTCTCAGTGCATGTGCTTATTTGGATATACGATTCATTCGATACCAATTTAGGCAATTAATCTCATTATTTTCCTGGACGATTGGTCAGGTACCAGTACTCCACATATGAATGGACTCTGGTGGATCACTACATGTTCGAAGCTGGATCTACCGAACTATTGAAGAAATGTGAGCCTTTATTATCCATTGATTTCCATGCTAATGTTCATTCTTGGAGCGCGAAAGTAAGAGTTGTGCCTTTCGGGACTGCTTATAGGTTGGGGACTTCAGAGACTTTCCATCAATCCTATTTCACTATCCTTCATTCTATTTCCGAGTGGACACTCCGAGATGAGAGAGTGCCAGAAAGATCATCGGATCCTGACGATCCACCAGATCCTGTCGGGTATTTTTGCCTTCTACATCTGCTGGGATCCCTACCTTTTCGAAACAGGTCCCGTGGACATCGTATTTCCTTTGATCAGACAAGGTGCCCCAAAGATCCTGAGTCTCGTCAATGGGATAGTTCATGGTATTGGAAAAGATCCCCATGGTTCGAGAGCCAACCATAGTGACCTGAGGCAGTTCTTTCATGACCAATATGAACCCCTCTGCTGCACTGGCTGTGTGGCCGTTGGTCAAAAGGATGACCCGACCCTTATATCTAGGTTCTGGATGGGGAGTCATGGAGTAGGAACTTGGTGCTGAAAATGGTTCGTGTCCATCAGGGGTCCGGTGGCTCAAAAGATAGGTGGTCCGCATCTGGTCCAGAAAGCGTGAAGCAAGATGATAACACCAGTTGTTCCCTCCGTGGTTATTCCTTAGATCGATGATCATCCCTTTCTTATCCAACATTTGGATCAAAAGAGAGTCGAATAGGGAGGTGGAACGCAGGCTATCCATTTTGACCAGATCCTCATCAAAAAGAGCTTCCGAACGACCATAGCATCGGCTGATCCGGATATATCCCAGAGAATCGGCTGAGGATGTATAGAACAGATGCGTTCCCTTTTCGATAGGTCCCACCCCTTTGATCTTACCAAAGCCCTCTTTTTGCAGGGTTTGACGGGTAATAGCCCAAAGGCTGTCTCTCAAGTTTCGATCCGGGAAATCATCCTCCAATTCACAATGGTGTGGGTTGGAGAATACCAGAGAATCCCCCTTAAGTATGTAAGAATGACTGTCATCGAGGGGAGTGATCATCGCCTTTAGGAGCTCAAAAACTTCTCTCTCCGTAGTTTCCGTGGTGATCCTCTCCCGATAGGTCCGGTATTGTTCATCCCAATCGATGGTAGATGAGTCAAAGAAGGCGTAATGATCCCGATATGCTTTCCAAACGGTTTCAAAGATCTCGAGATTGGATGCCTTCTTCTGTGCGAAGATCGGTGTTCCTAAGGTCATCAGGATGACCAGAATCAGATTGTGCTTCATGGCTCACAGGCTTTTTTGAGTTCCTGCAGGTTGTTTTGAATCCCGCCATTCAGGTTCTTCTGAAAATATCCAGGAAAGATCCTGGGGAAAAATCCTTGTAGACTTTCTTCAACCACAACAAGGGTTTGATTCCCATCCCTGCTCAAGGTCCAATTATGGACGGCATACGCGCCCGTGGTCTTTCCGGTCCAACCTATCCGTCTTTCTGGTTCTACAGTGTGGAGGGTGGATTTGAACGACAGACCCGAGGCCTTCCACAGAAAGGCCTGGTCCACTTCCAGATCCCCTAGTATCCTGACTTCGGTCACCTCAGATTGCCAGGAGGGCCATTCATCGATGGTCGACAGTATTGTCCAAACCGTTTCGACCGGTGCATCTATGAGGATCTTTCCATTGGAAACCACCGGTGCTTCCTGGTTGACGGAAAGGTTCATTTCCGATGAATGATGCCCGAGGTTCTGTTGGATGTAGGCACTGAATTTTCTGTCCTCATAATAATAGAGGAAGACCAGGAAAAGGATCGTCCCCACGACGATCGAAATGACCCATTTTTTCATTGATAGTGATATTGGGTTACAGTCCTCCCAGGATCCATCCAAGGGCCTGGGGTGAGTTCAATGTATTTTCCGGATCTTCCATTTCTATTCATTGGAACAAAAGATCATTCGACAGGCCCATCGAGCACTTAGACGGGATAGGCGAAACCTTCCTCTTTCTGTGAAAGTTGATCCCCCATTTGATGCATGCTCAAAGCATTTTGAATCAGCCCTTCCCATTTTTTCAGAAGGTTGTATTCCTCATAGATCTGGAGACTTTTTTGTGCGTCAAAGATCTCCAAACGTATGATGTTTCCGGACCTATTGATAGGGGCCAAAACAAGTTCCAATCGTTCGATCACAGAATCTTTTCCTGCTTTACCCTGAACAGGTCGCCGAATGGTGTTTGACTGGCACGTTTCAATGTTTTCCAGTTCGACCCATCGTTCAGTCCACTGATCCCCTTCTTTTCGGACATAGAAAAGGTATCTATTATCAGATGATATTCCGAGGGAGAGGTTCATGACCTTGTCCCATTGAGCAATGTCACTTCTATTGGCAAAGGCGATGCGTGTGAGTTGGACCAAAGATTCATGATCCTTCTTCCCCTTGTTTCGGTGGATGATCACAAAGGGGAGAAACGTGGCGGTGAGTACGATCAATCCGATGATCGCGGTTCCTAATTCCATAATGTCATGTGTAAAGATGATAACTGATTGACCTTCCGGCAGTGGAAGGGATTCCCGGAGATTTCACCGGGAAGAACACCTTTAACGGACTAGAAAAAAGAGTGGAAGGGGAAAAGGATCTTGCGGATCCGATCAGGAATCTCGATCGATGGAATGTAGGTGATCAGAGAAAAGCTGAACCCCCTGTGTAAATTGGATGAAAGGATCTCTCCGATCCCGAAATTCGGATTTTGGCTATCCTCCTCTTCTTTAGAAGAACCGGTTTCAACTCGCAGGAGAACTCCGGGAGGGGTCTTTGGAGTTACCTGATCCTTTTGGTGATCGATCTGAAATGTGTCCGTGGGGGACACCTTTTGACCGATGAAAAAACAATCAGATCCCCCGATCCCGATGAGAATGCAGGTGATAAAAATCCAGAAAAGATCCGCTGTCCTGATCGTAACTCTCAATGGACGAGGAATTTTACTAGATCAAAATTAATGCTTTGATCAAAGGATGAATCTGCGGTGGCGAGATTTTTTTTTGCAGAGGATAGCCGGGCCGAACTTTGGATCGAAGGTCCGGGTGGAAAGAGCTCCTCATTGATCTTTCATTTTCGGTTCCAAGACATGTTCCTTTCCCCATTTGCTTAACTCTCTAAAGATGGGGCGCAATGTCTCTCCACGATCGGTCAACGAATAGATCACCTTTGGGGGCACTTCGGCGAATACCTTTCGGTCGATGATCCCGTCTCTTTCCAGTTCTCGAAGGTGCGCGGTCATCATGCGCTTACTGCATCCGGGGATCATCCGTTGAAGTAAACCGAAGCGATTCACATCCACCGAAATGAAATACAGGATCAAGGGTTTCCACTTTCCTCCAATGATCTTGAGGGTTGCGCTTACCGGACATCCCCCATATTTTTTGACGGTCTCCACCATTTCGTCAAACCGCTCTGATTTTATTTCAACTTTTTTCATTGATAAATCATTGAAAATGAGTGTTGGTATCAAATAGGGAACTAATCTCCAATTATGTAACTACCTGTAATTGAGTACACTAATGTAAAGATTTGCGCTTCAACTGAAAGAATTTTCGAATGAAACAAATTTTATTGGCGCTCCCGGTATTAGGCTTGTTGGCTAGTTGCGGGAGGTCTCAATCACACGAGGAACCTATGCAGATCGCAGAGGTTTCGAAGACACAGATCAACGAATCCGAACCAGAAAGATCCAAAGCCATGTATGAAATTGCCATCAATCAGGCCAAAGAAGGCCAAATGGAGACATTCTTAAGTACAAGAGCCAAATTCGTTGAGGTCCTTGGAAAGGAGGATGCCACCCTGAATGAAGGAAAGTGGAAACCATTCTTTGCGGTGAACCCTGAGATCGACCTTGACCGGGTCCTGATTGGAATGACCCATTGGAGTTCACTGGAAGGATTTGGAGAGGCCGCATCCCGTCTGATGCCACAGCCAGTGGCCATCGATTATTTCTCCAGCTTCGACCCATTGGCCTATGCCTTGTTGGAGACCCTAGATGGACAGCCGTTCAACCTTGAATCCATAAAAAAGGAGGGACGGGTTGTAGAATTTGCCATTCGCCATGGAAAGACCTCAGATGCATTTGGGGCCAGACGCGAGACCTTCTTCCAATCCTTGAAAAATTACGAAGGGTATGAATTTGCCCGTGAATTCAAGGTCCATAAACTCAATGATCAGGGAGTGCCTACTCTGGCAGAGAATACGCAAGCCGTGATCATCGTTTGGGAAGGTCCGGAGGAGTTTCAGGCCGCTGCAACGCCTATTTTCTCCTCAAAAGAGTATCAGGCATTTGCAGAGAACCTGGACGTAGAGACCTATTTTGCCTCCTTCCCGGTAAGATAGATCATGAGATTGTGGATCCAAAGAAGCTGCTTTCAATGGGAGGCAGCTTTCTTGGTCAATCCCAAAGAAAATAGCTAATTCCCGCTTTCATGGATGACGTAAATAAACTAAAGATCCAGGGAGGGATGGTTTAATGGGTTCGGAGATGATCATTCATTCAACAGCGGTCTTCTTTTCCAGTGAAAGCTTTACATACATGCTTTTCCCAAAACTGTGGGTCATCATGAAATAGGTGTTCTTATCGATGTTTCGGATCCTTCTGGTTTCCACGCAAAAGGCCTTCTTATCCGTGATATCCACTACGATCCTTTTTGGGGGATTGACCCCATCCCAGGTAACGATCGCCAATGGGTAGGAATTCATCATGGCTTGTTCAATGGGTAATTTGAATTTGCTTTCTTCCAGCATATCATTGGAATAGTATTTGGCATTATTGTAAAACAATCGATATTCCTGCGCATCGAGGTCGTAACCGGGATTCATGGGAACTCTACCATCCAAATTTTTTAGGGTCAAAGGGATCCGTTCGGTCGAAATATATTTCCAATCCTTGGTCAACTTGATGAAATGAACATCACCAAAAAAGTAATGCAGGGTTTTATGTTTTTGCACGCCACTATTTGAGTGGTATTCAATGGTTTTTTCCATCCAAGTTCTTGGGATCACCATAAGAAGGATCTCTTTGCCGGAAGGAGTGAATCGAATCTCTAGTGGCTCAAATCCAAGGATCATCCCATCATCCGTAACCTGGACTCGGATCTTATAATACTCCATCAACTCCTTGGGTATTTCCTTCATGATATCCAGGTGTAAATTTGGTAGCGATACCAATTCAAACATCTGGCGGCCCTTCAGGTCGATCTTAAAGGCCATGAATCCGTCGTGACTTAAGAATTCAGGACCTCCAAAACGAAGCATTCCATACAAGGTGTCATTTCGGACGATGGAATTCATGAACCGAAGAAAGGATCCTTCAGCTGGAATGGTATATGAACTACTGGTTTCTTCAGACGGAGTGATAACCAGAACGTGAACATCCCAGGGGTTTCCCTTGGTCTTATCCTCCTTTCTTTTTTCGGTTAGGACGGAAGCAGAGACGATCAAGGTATCATGACCTTGGACATACCAGGAGAAAAGATCGGTCTTAGTTGATGGATAGGGTAGGATGACCTTTCTTTCCCAATTGAGTTCCATCTCGGGTCCATATGAATAAACCCGTAAGGTAGTGGGGACACCTTCTTTGGGGCCGTCTCGGGTGGCCACCATGAGATTGGAGTTGTCATTGGAAGAAGGAAAAATGAGTTCCCCCCAATCTTTATCATCATGGTTGCCTGAATGGCTGATCCCGGCCAAATAGGTGAGATCACCCATTGGTTCGAGAGAAATGGGGTCCAGTTCCTGTTTCAAAAAGAGGATACTATCTTCTTTTTCCAAAAAGAATTTGCAGACCCAAAATAGATTCTTCTCGAAGTTGAGGAGAGTGTAAGGGATACCCTTATACCCTTCGTACTTGGCCTTGAGTTCCTTTTTCGATAAGATCTCCAGAGATTCTATGTCGATCCGTTCAATATAAGTGTCCTTTTTATGCGTAAAGAAGGAATACATCGAATTCCCGATGGGTCCGGTGACGAAATAATCCTGATCATGGGATTTGAAGGGCTTACTTGTAATGACCTCGGCATCATAATCCGGAGGATCGGGATAAAGGAGTTGTGAATTTGCAGTGAGGGAACCAAAGAGAAGAACAAAAAGCAGGAAACCTGCCGTTTTGGGGAAAGGAAAGGAAGAGGTCATGACGGGTAAGTTTGCGGTTATATAAACCTAATCATTTTTACTTATTCAACTAAAAGGAAACCCTTTTTTTGGAGACGTGAAAAATAGGAATGCTTCAATCCTTCAGTTCAAGTGTGGCCTTCAAATGAGGGTAATTTATTTTCTATAGAAATTTCGAAGGGGTAGTAATGAGATCTCAGAAAGTTTTTCGACTAGAATCCAAATTCATCTGAGACATATTCTTCTGATATGGTAACCATGGGTTAGCGAACATTCAATTTTGCTATTTCTGATAAAAATGACCTCTATTTTTTGTCGGAATAATCTTATTTAAAGTGAAATAGTGGATAATGGATTTTTTAACTTTAAATAGTAATTCAATCCGTTATCCTTCATGAAAACGATAAAACTTTCTTTTCTGGTAGCACTTCTATTTGTGGGAAATGAGGTGTTCTCCCAAAATTCCGGAGGTTATTCAAAAGGAATCCGCGCGGGATGGCATTATGCAGGGATGTTCAGAAGTGGAGACCAACAGTTTTCCAATTTGAATTCCTTTTATGTCGGCTTTTTCAATGAATTCAAATCCTCAGGTTTGATTGGGGGTGGATCTGGAATCGAGTATTTCCAAAATGGATTTGAGAACCAATCGGGTAATTTCAGGATGCACACCTTGAGTCTTCCCGTCTATATTAAACCACAGATAGGACCCATATTCGGAACAGCGGGGTTTTCTTTCAATTTCAAATTGGGAGACAATCGGGAGGATTTTCCCAATGTAATTACTGACACCAAATTCTTTGACATTCCATTGACCCTTGGACTGGGGGTCCAACTGGGGAAAATTCAAGTTGAGGCCAGGTATTTTTGGGGGCTCTTCGATGCGGCGTATATCAATGGGAGGGGGTATAAGAACCAGTACCTTCAATTGGGTGGTGCTCTTTCATTCTAGAGAATGGGAGAAAAACCTAACAGTGATCTTATCGGTGAGTTAAGGATCTCTGGCTTAGTTTACCCTGACCTTCTCCCGATGAGTTTTTGATCTAGTTTGAACCTCAAGGAAATAAAAACCAGAAGATATTCCAGTGAGGTTCCATTCTGGGGTGGAGGAGTGAATGGTCGTTATGATCTGACCAAAAAATGAATACACATTGAGAGTATAAGGTGGATCCCCGATATTGGGCCCCCATCGAAGGATTCCATCCGTCGGATTCGGATAGAAGGCATCTTTTTCTTTTTGCTCGAATTCCTCCTTGCCCATGACAGAGCGACTGAAAGGAATCTGACAACCCGGATTTCGAGTCACAAGATGCCCATTGAAGTTGGTCGGAAAGGAGGTGATCCCGGGTAGAAAGTAAAGAACGTAATCTACAGTATCATTGGGAATATTGGTTGTGTTAGGAAGCCAGTAACCCCAGGTATTATAAACATTCAGAGTATCGTCGAACTGATCCACAAAGAACATATCCGTGTACCCAGTATTAATGGTATTTGTGTCAGTATACATCCGAAAATAAACCGCATCACCGGCTGCATCGGAAGAATCCCTTAGGTCCAAGATAAAATATCGGTCGCATTGCTGGACTTGACTCAGACACTCAGCAAATGGATATAGAAAAAGGAGGAGAAATGGAACCTTTAGGGATAGGGATCCAATCCAACCTAAAGATCCATGAAAAACTATTTGAAAAAAGAGGACCGAGCGAATCCTTGATTTTTTCTCAGGTGAAACTTTCATTTCAGAATTATCTTTTTCCGCTGAACTCCATTAGGGGTCTGTATTTCCAAGATGTAGACACCAGATGAGAGACTCGATAGGTCAAGTTCATTATTCGTTGGGATGGGTCTACCCAAGATATGCCCTGAAAGATCATAGATCGCAATGTCCATTGGGGTCTGAGAAATTTCCGATCTAATGAATACTCTTCCAGTGGAAGGATTGGGATAAAGGATCCATTCACTGAGCTGGTTCTCGGAAATATCCAATGCCGGGCAATTGGTGACACGCAGGATCAGGGTATCAAACTCCGGAATTTCTATTCCACATATGCTTCTCAATGTATTCCCATCGATCCCTTTTCGGAATACCAGGGTGTGATTTCCATTGAATTGGAATCCTGGGTTCAGGATAAACCCGACTTCCCAGGTCTGCCCATGTTCGTCCACATCCATAATGACAGAGGATACGGGTAGGGGAACTGAAAGTGAATCGTAGATCCGGATATCCGTTGTATTCACAGAGTAGGCATCCACCGGAGTGACGAAGGGAAGAAAAAGAGTGTCCGAACCACAGTTCTGATCGACCACGATCTTACCGGTATGAGGATGGAGTGTCAGGAATGGTGAATTTAGGTCCAATTCCAGGTTGATCAATGAATCTGCCTTCTGGTTGGTCCGAATCTGGGCATCAAACTCGGTCATGCTGCGTCCAATTAGGATCGGCATCTGTGTGGTTGTGTCAACCCTGTATTCAGAGATCTCCACTCCCGCTATGAACTCTCCCACCACATTGGGCGTAAAATGGTAATGTCCGGTCTGTGGATCGAAAAGGGATGGAACAGAGGATGGAAGGGGTTGGGTGGCGGAATAGGGGGAATTGAAATTGATGCCAGTAGTGGGGTTTTCTCTTGGAGCCACCAGGGAATAATAAAGACTATCTCCGTCCAGTTCAAGGGCACCCATACTCCAGACGGTGGACACACCGAGGGCCAGTTGTTGAACCGGGTCGTGAGTTCTTTTTGGAGAGTCATTGGGCCCCATGTGATTATTTAGGGATGATTCAATGTAGATGCCGCCATAGGAGGACGTATTGCTAATGTACTGGGGTCGACAGCAGGTGGAGTAGCTGAAGGTATGATCCATACATTTTCCCGGAAGAGTGATCACTCCTCGATATGTCGTGGTGTAATAATTATACTGGAATAAATCCTTGTTGGCACATGCATGGTTCCCCCTCGGAAGAGACTTGGCAAGTCCCGATACGACATTGACCGTAACCTGTTGGTTTGAGTAACAGGATGAGCTATATGAGATACTAGCTTGATTTCCCAATCCGACGGAGGAACTATCCGAATAAAGAAGGAGCTCCAACTCATACTGAAAAGCCACACCGGTAGAATCTCCGATGTATCGATAGTGGATGTATCCTGCTTTGAGGTGAGTGGCTTGAATGAAAAGAGGGAAAAACGAGATTCCCAAAAGGATGTAGAGCTTTTTCAAAGGTTTAGGTTTAGGATTCCCTCTTAGAATAAGCTCTTTTCGTTTTTACAAGGTAATTTTTCCCTCTAGAGATGAGGTTCAATGAGTAAAAAAAACTTTTTTTTAGTAAACGATAGATTCAATAAACTATCATCTATTTCCTGAAAGGGTAAAATTGAGCGAGCCGTGGAACAAAATAATGGGTTTGACTATTATTTTTGGATCGTGATCCTATTCTGATAAACTTTATTCTGTGTGCGAACCTGTAGCAAGTAGATCCCGGAAGGAAGCTCTGAAAGATCCCAATTCGGATCTTCTGTATAGGCTTCCATGAGTTTCATTCCGGAGATCGAATAAACAGAAAGGTCGAAAGGAGGAGTCAGGTTTTCTGAAAAAAAGGAAAAGGGTCCTTTAGTTGGATTCGGATAGAAATCCAATCGTCCTGCTTGGACTTCATTCAAGCCGGTTATTGGGCAGTTCATTACCCGTAATATCAAGGTATCAAATTCTGGGATCTCTACTCCACAAAGGCTTTTCAGGGTGTTTCCATCCGATCCTTTCCAGTATTGCAGTACATAATCCCCATTCTGAGTTAGGGGTATGCACCAAAATTTAACCTCATGATATTCATAAGGACA
>JAJLJK010000240.1:0-6089 GCA_033844885.1 Bacteroidota bacterium
TCGCGATATGGCTGCCCTTTCACGTCAGATGGCAGAAGACCTAAAGGAGGTGGACAGCCTCCAACAAAGCGGGACCATCACTGCCGAAGAAGCCCAGATTCGTCGTGACAACATTCAGGAGAGATATGAAGAGCAAATGGAGGCCCTGGGTGAAGAAATGGAAGTCTGGGGTGAAGCCTATGGAGAGTCCATGGAAGATTGGGGCGAGGAATATGGCCGCCGTTGGGAGGAATGGGCCGAACGTTGGGAACGTGAAGCCGAGGATATGGACGAAGGCGAAATGCCGCCCATGCCTCCACTCCCTGACCTACCCAATACAAAACAGAAAAATACGGTGATCATTGACAAAGATGGGATGCGGATCGAAACCAAGGTCGAAAAGACCGACAAGCGCACCCGAACCAAGGCTCAGGGAGATATCCATTTCGGATTCAACCAACTCTTTGATAAGGATGGGGCATTTGCTGATGGTAATGCTGAGGTCAACCCCTGGAAATCCTATAACTTCTCACTTGGGGTAGCTGGAAAGACCCGGCTTTTTGGAGAGAATAGCAAATTCTACATTCGATACGGAGGATTGTGGAGTTGGAATCAGTTCAGATTGAAAGGTCCGAACATGATCATGAAGACCCCGGATGTGGATGGAAATCCCGTGGCCACCTTTGGGCCGGATCCGAATTTTCCGAATGTCGGCAAGAGTAAATTCACCGTGGTATACCTTGATGTTCCGGTGATGTTCCAGTTCGATTCCAGTCCTCGTGGAATGGACAATAAGTTCACATTAGGTGTGGGAGGATATGGTGGTGTAAGAATCTACACGGTGAAAAAGATGAAATTCTCCGACTTCGCAAATGACAATGCAGAACAACATCTTACTAGTGATTTCAATATGAATCGGTGGAGATACGGCCTAATGGCTCAGGTAGGTTTCCATTCTTTCAAGATCACGGCAAAGTATGATCTCAGCAAGTTGTTCCAGGACAATCAGCCGGCAGATCAGAATTATCAAATAGCCAGTATCACCCTGGGATTCGCTTATTAAAAAATCATTTCGTCAGAAAAGCCTTCCAATGGAGGGCTTTTTTTATTTTCATAGGCTAATGAATCCTTAATCTACTTTGGTTCCTATGAAAAAGCTATTATTCGTTCTAGCCCTTTTTGCAGGTTTGGGCTTGTCTGCTCAGACCCTTGATAACCTCAAGGTCTTCCAAGGGCAAGAAAATGTGAGGATCGGCTCCTCCAAGATGCAGGTATACTCCCATATGGCCAAACACCCCGATTATGTAGAAAAGAGCCATCAGATCAAGTTTGCCGCCGATGTGGATTATGGGGATGGGAAGGTCAAATATGAAAAACTGGCATATTGGAATGACAAGTCCAAAGACCTGATGGTCTTCCTATTCTGCAATGACAAACTGTACCACAAAACGGTCTATTACTACTTTCCCCTTGACCAACCAGACCGAGCCGAGACCCAAATGAAGATGCTCAACAACTACGTACAGTCCCATCCCGGACTAGGCATGCTTTCAGGAAAACCGATCATCCCGATCGAAAACACTGACGAGAATCTCGAGGAAAAGATCTACCGTGCGGTACAAGAGGATGACAAATTTGCCCAGGTCTCTGTAGGTCGCATCCTAGCCGTCGACGTTGAACCTATCCAGGAGTCTGATAACGAAGCCAGTGTCTATCCTCAATTCTGGTTGGTATTTGCGGACTTTGTTGATCTGGCACCGGTGATCCTTACGCGATCAAAGGGGTACCCCATAATCGACTATCCCGTTTTTGTTTATGGTGAAGTGAATTGATCCCTTACTGAAAACACTTTTCCCATCTTTGCAAAAATTACCTGCAGGTGGCGGAAGTGATCAATGTCCTCTCAGTCGAGGGGCTTGCAAAAAGCTATGGAAACAAGGTCCTCTTCAGGGATCTTCAGTTCGGTATTCAACAAGGCGAAAAGGTTGCCCTCGTCGCTAAGAATGGGACGGGTAAGACCAGCCTCCTACGAATACTGGCTGGTACAGATACGCCCGATAAGGGAAGGGTGGTCTATCGGAAGGACCTTCGGGTGCGATATCTGGACCAGGAGCCCAGGTTCAAGGAAGGTCAAGGTATCCTTGAGATCGCCCTGAACGGCGAGAACCCCATGTTGCATGCGATCCGGAATTACGAGATAGCACTTTCGCACCCTGAGGACACCGAAACCATGAGTCGATGTCTGGCAGAGATGGATCGACTGAAAGCATGGGATTTTGAGGCTCGGGTTAAGTCGATCCTCACTGAATTACAGCTGAGTGATTTTCAGCAAACCTCCGAAACTTTGAGTGGTGGACAGGTCAAACGTCTGGCCCTTGCCCGAGTTTTGATCGAGGAACCTGATTTTTTGATCCTTGACGAGCCAACCAACCATCTGGATCTGGATATGATCGAATGGTTGGAGTCCTATCTATCCGCTTCCTCCCTTACCCTTCTTATGGTGACCCACGACCGGTACTTTCTGGAAAGAGTTTGTGGAACCATCCTTGAAATGGAGGATGGACAGATCTTCAAGTATGATGGAAATTACAGTTACTTTCTCGAAAAAAGGGCTGAGCGTCATCTGAACGAGCGATCACAGGCTGAAAAGGCGCGGAATCTCTTCCGCAGGGAACTCGAGTGGATGCGGTCCACACCCCAAGCCAGAACCACCAAATCCAAAAGCCGGATCGATGCTTTTTCCGACCTGAAGGATCAAACCAAATTGACCAAAAGGGACGAAGCCGTTCAACTCGAAATGCGAATGGAGCGTCTCGGCTCCAAGATCCTGGAGATCCATAAACTCAAAAAAGCATTTGGCGACAAGCCTATTGTTGACCAATTCAATTATGTCTTCAAGAAAGGAGATCGCGTAGGGATCGTTGGTCCAAATGGCGTTGGTAAGTCGACATTTTTGAAGATGATCACCGGACAAATGGAGCCGGATGGAGGAAAGATCATCATCGGTGAGACCGTCCAATTTGGCTATTACGGACAAGAAGGATTGAAGGCACCTGAAGATAAGCGGGTCATTGATGTGGTCAAGGATATTGCCGAATACATTCCATTGGCCAAGGGTAAAAGTCTTTCTGCAGCCCAAATGCTTGAGCGATTCCTGTTTGAGGGGGAGGATCAATACAATTATGTCGGAAAGCTCAGTGGTGGGGAGAAACGTCGGCTCTATCTATTGACCGTTCTGATGGCCAATCCTAACTTTCTCATCCTTGACGAACCTACCAATGATCTGGACATTCTGACCCTGAATGTCCTTGAGGATTTCCTTTTGGATTATCCCGGAGTGGTCGTTGTCGTAAGTCACGATCGTTTCTTTGTTGACAAGATCTGTGATCACCTTTTCCTCTTCGAAGGGAATGGTAGGATCCGCGATTTCAACGGGGGCTATTCCGACTACAGGGAATGGAAGAAGAAAGAGGAGAAAAAGGCCGCGGACGCCCGTCAGTTCTACAGGCAGAAAGAGGCCAAGAAAAAAGAAGGATCCAAAGAAAAGACGAAACTCTCGTTCAAAGAAAAAAGGGAATTCGAAAACCTTGAGATCGAGATCCAAGAATTGGAACAGCGGAAACAAGAGATCGAAGCTTATTTTGAGAGTGGAAGTTCCGATGCAGAAAAACTCCAGGAATTGAGTCAGGAAATGAAGGCTCTCATTCCAAAATTGGAGGAAAAAGAGATGAGATGGTTGGAGTTAAGCGAGTACGAACAATAGTTGATTCCTTTGTAAGCAATTTCTTTCCTGCAAGTTGCAAATCACTATTTTAGCCAAAATTCTCAGCAATTGGAAGGTCCGATCATCAAACTTCAGGATATCATTCGAAATTTCCCCTTGGGATCTCAAGTGGTAAAGGTCCTTAAGGGGATCTCCCTCGAGATCGACCGGAACGAATATGTTGCATTGATGGGGCCATCTGGTTCGGGAAAATCCACGCTCATGAACCTCATTGGCTGCCTGGACACCCCCACATCCGGGAGATATTGGGTCAACGGAAAGGACGTGAGCACACTATCTGATAATGAATTGGCGGATATCCGGAATCAGGAGATCGGATTTGTCTTCCAGACCTTCAATCTTATCCCAAGGCAAACGGCCCTTCAGAATGTCGCTCTTCCGTTGGTATACGCGGGATTGAAAAAGAAGGAAAGGGAAGATCGCGCCAAAGAAGCATTGACCAAGGTTGGCCTGGAGGATAGGATGGACCACCGCCCAAGCCAATTGTCAGGAGGACAGCGCCAGCGGGTCGCGGTAGCACGTGCACTGGTCAACAACCCTAGCATCATCCTTGCGGATGAACCCACCGGAAATCTGGATACTAAGACCAGTTATGAGATCATGGAGCTGTTCCGAGCCATCCACGAAATGGGAAATACGATCATCCTCGTCACCCATGAGGAAGATATTGCACAGAATGCCCACCGGATCATCCGTTTGAGAGACGGGATGGTCGAAAGAGACGAGAAACAAGAACCCTATCATAACCCAAGCACTACCTAATGCGCATCTGGCTGATCGACGACGACGACATCTATAAATTTGCCACCTCCCGAAGCATCAAGTCTGAGTTTTCAGACTCATCGGTGGATACATTCAATGACGGGGAAGAAGCCCTGCAACACTTTGCCACTCTAAAAGAAGGCCCGTTGGAATCCATTCCCGATATCGTCCTTTTGGACATCAACATGCCCATCATGAATGGGTGGGAATTCCTGGAAAAATACAGCGAGCACGTCGGTGGTTTGGTCAAACTGCCCAGAATATACATGGTGACCTCATCCGTGAATGACTGGGACATGGAAAGAGCCTCGGACAATGAGCTGTTGACGGGTTACGTCTCTAAGCCTCTAAGCCGGGAGACCATTCGAAAACTCTACGCGGACCAGATCTGATCTACCATTCCCAACCGAAGCCCGTTGTGGCCACGTAATCATTCTCATCCCCTCCCAGGGGAGGCCGATTGTCGTAGTTATGTGAATACCCGAGTTTGATATAGAAATCTCGGGGAAGATCGTATTTGAGATCGAATTGAAAGTTCAAACGGTATCTCCCTTGTTCGGTCAACCCGGGATAGAAATCAACAGAAGTATTGATACTCAGGTCGTCCAAACCATAGGCACTGAAGTCCAAACCAATGAGGCCCTCCCAACTATTCCTGTTGTCGGACATGGCTTCCGGTTGGTATGATTCCTGGTTATTGGCTAAACCTAGATTTCCGGAAAACAAGTAGTTCGAATTATAGACAAAGTAATTCCCAGCCCCTATCACGGAGGTCGCTCTTAGATCCAATTGTTGCTCATCGGAGGTAAAGAACTCTACCGAGGCAAAGCCATAAATGTCATTTACAATGGTCCGTTTGAAGATGTTTGACCACGTGGCCCGCCGAACCCTTTCGGCGTCATTCCGATCGGTCTGAACCCCTTCGAACCGAGACAAAAAGGACCAATCCCTCGCTCTATACCCAAGATTCCCCCTCAGGGAGAACTGCCTTTGATCATTCGCCTTGGTAAGGGTGAAGCCAAGGTCGATGGAGGCATCCAACCGACTCCAGAAATCCCGTTTGATCTGTTCCAGTCGAACCACCTTTTCCATTGGGTGTGTGATGCGATTATCCAGTGGGCCACTACTCAGGTTCCCTGGACCCAATTCGGAACGGTCGATCTTTCCATAGATGCGCTGACCCTCTGAGGTCCATAGAATGAAATACGTTGACGATCGGATCCAATCCACATGTTCCCATTTGATCTTGAGATCGCTATCCCCAAAATCAGCATCCAGGGTAAGAACACCCTTGTCCATGCCCTTGATCTCGCCAGTGATCACAGGCCCGTTGTGGATGGCCACGCTATCCTGGGCGGCGCCAGCGAAAGGACTCAGCAAAAAGATCAGGACTAGGAGGATGGTCCGGATTTGGAACATTCTGATCAGTTATTTTCTATCACTACCCTTTTGTGGGCAGATCGAAACGAAAGCCAATATACGTCATCCGACCAAAGACCGGACCCCAAACATACTGACTGTCGAACCATTGACCATAGGGATCATCAGGGGCGATGATAGGGTC
>JAJLJK010000241.1:0-2132 GCA_033844885.1 Bacteroidota bacterium
CTATGACTCCTGATCCACTTGATATTCCCATTTGGATCAATGATCCGAAACTCCTCCATTTGATCACCCGGGCGTTGGGGATCGGTCATCAAAGCGGATAATCCCTCCAAAATCCGATCCTTATCCTCTGGATGGAGAACTTTGATGAACGCTTCCAATGGATTCTTGGAATCCTTATCTCCAGAACCAAATATCTTATCATGGACCTCATTGGTCCTCGAAACATTACTTTTGGGATCCCAATCAAACGATCCCAACTCGGAAACCGACATGGCCATGGATAGGCGATGCTCATTCTCCTGTAAGGCTAAATTCGCCAAATGGGCCTCTGTGATATCCCTAGAAACCCTTAGGATATTAGTGATCATTCCATCTTCATTAAAAACGGGAATGTGTTTTACCACCATAAATGAATTCAGCTCCCCATTTGGTCGATACCATGCCTGATTGGATTCGATCACTTTCTTTTGGTCGAAACACCTCTGAAGTTCGGCAAGATTGTTCTTCAATTCGTCAATGGGAAAGACCTTGAACTGTTCAAAGGCTTCAAGTGCCTCTTTTCCAAGAATCTGATCCTCCTGAACTCCAGGTACCAAACTCTCCATCATTCGCAGAGCCACCCGGTTAATATTCTTAACGATAAAGCGGGCTGGTTCGGAACGTTGGATCTCAAAAAGGGTGATGGCATCATGAATGTTATTCAGGATCATGGACAACTCATTGCGGCTACTCTTGAGTTGCCTCTCCCGATTGATGAGATCGGTGATATTGTTGGCGATATAAAAGATCATCCTTCCTTCTTCTCCCATATCCATGGGGATCAATGAGGTATTGAAAACCGCGTTTCCAAGATCCTTTACCTGAAACTCATCGATGTACTCCAATTTATTATTGGTTCGGTTGACCCAAGAGAGAAGGAGTTTCAAACGATCCACATCCGATAACCTGATTCCGAGATTCTCTGCGAAAACCTTTCCAATAGTTTGGCCTACCAAAGTTTCTGCATCGGCTATAATTCCATGCTTTTGACAAGTATCAAGAAATGTCTGATTGACAAAAACGATATCAAATCGTTCTTCTTCGCTGACCCTTACCACTACAATATTGGAGTGAGTGTTCTCAATAAGGGTCTCCATGACATGGTTAAAACCATGCATATTCAAAAAGGGGTCGGTGTCCATAGGGCTCCTAATTCAAACAGCAAAAAGAGGCCAATCAAGGCCTACATCAAAACATCAAACAAGGAGAGGAGTGGGGTATTCCTATTGCTTGGGGTAATCCTTCCTCAGGAGGACAATTTACAGATTGTCAGTAAAATAGGAATACAGGATTTTCTTTCATGTTATTATTCCCTCGTATTTCCCTGAACGGGAAAACCCCCGCTTTGTTTCATCCAATAAGCGGTGTGCATAAGGTTCCATGTCATGATCCGTGTATTCCTTTGTGTGAACTCATTTTCGGGTCCCCCGGATCCTTTATCCAGATAACTGGGACCGGGTCCGATCTCACCGATCCATCCTGCATCTGCTTGTGGAGGGATGACATAGCCGAGATGGGAAAGAGAATAAAGGATCGACATGGAACAGTGTTTAACACCATCCTCATTTCCAGTGATGATACACCCCCCTGCCCTTCCATAGAAAATGGACTGGTCCTGTGAATTGGTCTTCCCCGACCAGGAATAAAGTCTTTCGATGACCCTGGAGCATACCGAGGATCGTTCCCCGAGCCAAATAGGTGTCCCGATGACGAGAATGTTGGCCCGTAGGACCTTTTTCATGATCTCCGGCCACTCATCCTCTGACTCACCTTCTTCCCTCATATCGGGCTGAATGCCCGTTGCGATGTGGTGGTCCACAGCCCGTATCATTTCCACCTCCATCCCATTCTTCTGCATAAGGTCCATGGAGACTTTCATGAGTCCTTCTGTATGACTCAATCGAGGTGACCTTTTGAGAGTGCAATTGATAAAGATGGCGGATAGGTCATTGAAATCATTCATGATCTTGATCTTTTGCCTCGATCTTCCATTCCATTCGAAGCGCATTAGGAAATTTGAAGAACCGGGTATCATATAGGTTAAAAAAACCGATCATCCCATTGGTCAATAAATAGGATAATCGATCCATGAT
>JAJLJK010000242.1:0-1492 GCA_033844885.1 Bacteroidota bacterium
TCAAAAGGAGACCTTCTTTTCCGAAGGAGGGTTGAAAGAATTCGTTGAGTTCATCGACATGAACCGCGAAACCCTCATTCCGAATGTTATTTACATGGAGGGGGAAAAGAATAGTATTCCCGTTGAGGTGGCTATGCATTACAACACCACCTTCGCGGAGAACATTCACAGTTATGTGAATAATATCAATACCCACGAGGGAGGAACCCACCTTGCAGGTTTCCGAAGAGCTCTTACCAGAACTCTCAAGAAGTATGCCGAGGAAAGTGGGATCCTGGCCAAAGAGAAGGTAGAGGTAAGTGGTGATGATTTCCGCGAAGGATTGACGGCGGTCATCTCCGTCAAGGTCATGGAACCCCAATTTGAGGGGCAGACCAAGACCAAACTTGGAAACTCTGAAGTGAGTGGAGCTGTTGACCAGTTAGTGGGTGAGATGCTTACTTCGTACCTCGAGGAAAATCCCAATGAGGCCAGAACCATTGTCCAGAAGGTCGTCCTCGCTGCCCGAGCCCGGGTAGCTGCCAGAAAGGCTAGGGAAATGGTTCAAAGAAAGAACGTAATGACCGGGTCCGGGCTTCCCGGAAAGTTGAGCGACTGCTCCGAGACCGACCCCACTCTTTGTGAGATTTTCCTCGTGGAAGGAGATTCGGCGGGAGGAACAGCCAAGCAGGGAAGAGACCGTAAATTTCAGGCGATCCTACCCCTTCGAGGAAAGATCCTGAATGTGGAGAAGGCCATGCAACACAAGGTCTTCGAGAACGAAGAGATCCGAAATATCTTCACGGCCCTTGGGGTGAGCATCGGAACCGAAGAGGATAGCAAGGCCCTAAATCTTGAGAAATTACGATACCACAAGGTCATCATCATGTGTGATGCGGATGTGGATGGTAGTCACATCGCTACCTTGATCCTGACCTTCTTCTTCCGATATATGAAGGATCTCATTGAGCGTGGATACATCTACATTGCCTCACCACCCCTTTATTTGGTCAAGAAGGGGCAAAAGTCTGAATACGCCTGGAACGAGAACCAACGCGATCTGCTAGCTCAGAGATTAGGTGGTGAAAAGGAATCCGGTGTTAGTATTCAGCGATATAAGGGTCTTGGAGAGATGAATGCTGAACAGCTCTGGGATACCACCATGAATCCCGAAGGGAGGACCTTGAAGCAGGTGACCATCGAATCCGCTGCCGAAGCGGATCGGATCTTCTCCATGCTCATGGGGGACGACGTTCCACCAAGGAGAGAATTCATTGAAAAGAACGCGCGGTACGCCAAGATCGACGCATAACCATAGAACCCCGCACATCGCGGGGTTTTTTGTGGCATTATGTGATTTGATCCTCACACCACAGTCCTTACTTTACTACCTTTGTGGCAGATCATAAAAATCTAATCATAAAAGACGTTCCCAAATGAAAATTTCAGTCATCGGTGCCGGAAATGTGGGTGCCAGCGTTGCTGAGTATGTGGCCTTGAAAGAATTGGCCGA
>JAJLJK010000243.1:0-1166 GCA_033844885.1 Bacteroidota bacterium
TCCTTGAGAATATCATAGATAAAAGGTTCCGAATCATATTTTGGAAAGGGTAACCGGGTCAACTTTCCGGAAGGAGGAAGATAGAGGTATGCCCCACGATTGGTACCCACGATCCATTGATTCCCTTCATTATGAATGGAAAAAACACGATACTCTTTGAATGCGGGAATGGAAGTGATCCTTCCATCGCTCACTCGACATTTGTTTAGGCCTTTTCTCGTCCCAAGAAGGATCTCTTCGGAAGACCCTCCGAAACATTGAAGGACCCTTTCCTCAGGAAATATCCACGGAAAAGCCGTTCCGTTCTTCCTGAGTTTATATACTGCGGGAAGGTATTCTGCTGAAAACAGGACCGAGGTATCCGAACGAAAAATTTCGACCGAAGCCTCGATGGGTAGACTCCGCATCTTATCCCATCGGTTTTCTTTGTGATCATAGATAAAAGTCCCTCTATCGGTACTTACGATCAATTGATGGACAGAGAGAGGTTCAAGATCGGTGACAATAGAGATATTCTCATTTTTTGGAAGCTCGACTTCTTTTAGCCCGGATGGATCATATCTGAAAATCCCTTTACCCAGAGTGCCTATCCAGATGATCCTACCATCCCTACAGGCCGAACGAATGAATGTCCCTTTTAGTGGAGTGAAATCCGGTCGGTTCAATTTGAAATAGTCCCTATCCAATCGGATGAGGCCAAGGCCATCCACTCCTATCCAAAGATTACTTTCCCTATCCAAATAGGTCTTGTTGACCGATCCTGGAGAAATTGGAATACTCAGATCCAGGTCTAGATTGGTGAATTCTTGCCATGAAAGATCGTTGACGTTCAAAAGAAGCAACTTCCCATTCGGGTGAAAAATCGCGACCTGTTCCTGCACATTCGAAATGACCAGAGTTCGATCGGTCTTAAAGATCGGTGCAGCGGGAACCGTTTTTCTTTCCTTTGAGTGAAATATCTGGGGAGTGTTGCTCCCCGTTAGAAGAAAGAGATGAGAATCCAATCCGAATATCCTGAAGTTCCCGGGAGTGGGGGATGAAAACTGAACCTGATCCGGACGATAAGGGTCACGAAGTTCGAGTATTCCTTTATGGATGGTCCAAAGGCCTTGCTCATTGAACCACATTTGATCATGATTCACTCCGTACCCAATGGAGCCGAGTTC
>JAJLJK010000244.1:0-2030 GCA_033844885.1 Bacteroidota bacterium
ATATAGGGACTATTCCACCGAGCAGAGCCTGCAGGACGTGGAGGATACGTATATTCGGGAGATATGTGAGGAACTGGCCCAGGATATCTTCAACCGGGCACTTGTCAATTGGTGATCTTTGAATACGGAACGTCTCATACAACTCTTTCAGAACCCCCACCTTATCGGTGAAAGGGAAACTGATCAGTTGCGCTCCATGTTGGAGGATCTTCCCTATTCGCCTTTCCTTCACTTGTTGTATGTCAGGGGTTTGAAGAACCAAAAGAGCTACCTGCTTCATGACGCTATCAAAAAGGCGGCCCTTCGGCTTCCCGACCGAAGGATCCTGTTCGATTGGATCGAGAAGGGTGAACCTGTAATGGATGTGATGGAAGGGGGGAAAACCGATATAGTGGTCGCCCCACCCTCCATTGAAAAGACCGAGGAAATCGCAGAGGTCGAGGAATCGGTCAATTTTACCCCAGAAAAAGAAGCTCCATCTCCTGAACCCGAAAAAACCACTCCTCCAAAGGTGGAAGAGGTTCCACACAAAGAGGTTGTAGAGGTATCACAGGAGAACGAGTCAAACTCTAGGTCCGAAATGACTCCCAAGGAGAAAATTCCGGTTACCGTATCAAAAGTAGATACACAGGTTTCAGAGCCTACACCTCCATCTCAACCTGAACCTGATACTCCCGCGAAAGCGACCAGTACGGAATCCCTTGGGCCAACCAGTTTGGATGATCTGGATCTTTCGGCCCTTCCGGAACGAGTTAGGGCGATCATCCTGAAGAGCAGGCAGATCAAGGATAACATAAAAAAGCCAACCCCTGAGCCAGAACTTCCATCAGCACCGGATCTAATGATCAAACCCAAGATCAGGGAAGAGCCGATAGTTGAAGATAAGGTCGAGCCTCCCACAGAAATGCCGGAAACCAAGGACCGGGATACTCAGGAAACTGTTTTGGAACCAGAACCCACTGGGCCCTCCACGCCCGAAAGGTCCATCCCCGAAAGGGAGGTGCAGAAGCAAGAGGAACCCAGGATCGGATCCTCCAATGAGGTGCATAGTTTTGCGGAATGGATCAACTTGCGACAGACCTCTGAGGATAAACCCGTCGAGGAGAACGTGACGGAGCCAATTCAGGAAGTCTCTGAAGAAACGAAGTCGGAGTCTGAGCAAGTATTCGCTACCGAACTCCAGGAAGATCAACCTTCGGAAGTTGAGGATGAGGTCGAGAAGGAGTCTCCTGGTCCTAGGAAAAAGGAACTCATTGAGCGATTCATTGAAAAGAACCCCTCGTTCAAACCCAAGAAAGAAGAACGTGAGCCAATCAATATGGTGGAATTGAGTTATGTGGATGAATCGGCCTATGTGACGGAGACCCTGGCCAAGATCTATGTGGAGCAAAAGCACTATGACAGAGCCATCAATGCCTATGAGATCTTGCGTTTGAAATATCCCGAAAAAAGTAGTTTCTTTGCCGACCGGATTGAATCCGTCAAGAAATTGAAGCACAAAAAATAAGCAGTTAGACGATGATGCTGTTGTTCTCCATTCTGATCACCATTACCTGCCTTTTGCTGGTTCTGGTCATTTTGGTTCAGAACCCCAAGGGGGGTGGTCTGAGCTCCACCTTTGGCGGTGGTGGTACACAAATGTTCGGAGGGGTCAAGAAGACCACCGACTTTTTGGACCGCGCTACCTGGACACTGGCCATTGTTCTCTTTGCATTGGTTCTCATGGTCAACATGATCGAGACCAGTCCTGTCTCTGCTGAGCAGGAAGAGAGTAAGTTGGATGCCGTTGAGCAAACCACACCTTCTTTGCCACAGGCATTGCCCAATGCTTCTGATGAAGATCTTCAACAGGATCTTCCTCAGTCCGTGGACGAAGAATAACCACATATCGAAAGAAACCTGCCGAACAGGCCAAAGGGATGCGAACAACGCATCCCTTTTTTGTTTCTTGCACCCTTAATCCGAACGTGTTCGGAAATGAAGAGATGAATTACCTCTCCCCCAGATCAATGCGGGCCATTGGCCTTTTG
>JAJLJK010000245.1:0-1260 GCA_033844885.1 Bacteroidota bacterium
CACCTTCTTTACAATACGTGCTTAACGAGGTCTTAACAAAGTCAAGTACAGTTTGTTCCACCCCTTCTGGATATAGAAGATGAACGTTGGCGCCAGCATCCAGGGTAAAGTAAAGCGGAAGTCCGGTATCTTTTCGGAAAGACCAAATATTCTCGATCACCGCGACTGTCTCTGGACGCATCAACAAGAAGTAGGGTGAACTGCTCATCATCAACGCATGAAGCATGAGAGCTTCTCGTTCGACAATGGCTCCAAACCCTTCGAGATCTCCGTTTTCCAGGGTTTTCAATAATTTTTCGAGATGCTCGTGTGCAAAGCTGAATCGGTTCTCTGCAAAAGGATGGCCATGCATCAATCCATGACCAGCGGTGGAGGAAACTCTTTTCACCCCTTTATCGATGAGCAAGACCGTATCCCTGAAATCCCAAAACAGTGGATGTACCTTACCGGAATAGGGCGTTCCATGATCGTCACTTCCTGACGGGATCACAGGCGTCCTTCCCCAGGACACCAATCCTCCGTAAAGGGAACGACAGGCGGATCCGGATCCAAGCCGTGAAAGGTGTGAGGCAAGACGGAGGAAATCATCCTGATCAGGATCACCGAGTTGGTGTTCAGCAAGGCAAAGGGCAAGGGCACTCATTCCCGAAGCGGAGGAGGCAATCCCACTGCTATGGGGAAAGCTATTATGAGTCTCGATCCGAAAGTGATACTCCTTCAAAAAGGGGAGATCATTCTGGATCCTACCAAAGAACTCTTTGATCTTAGGGACAAATGCATGCTCAGGTCTTCCATCCAGAAGAACTTCGATAGAAAACTCATCCTTACTGGATTTTTCCTCGAGGTAGAGAAAAGTATCGGTATGACTTTCGCTAAGCGTAAAGCTGATGCTGGGATTCGCGGGGATCTGAACCCCGGTCTTGCCCCAGTATTTGATCAATGCAATATTGCTTGGACTTCGCCAGCCGTACTTCAAATTCTCCATTACATCTGTACTCCGTCGACGGTGGCCTCAGGAGCTACCTTTTTAACAAGACCCTGGAGGACCTTTCCGGGACCTACTTCCGTAAAGTGAGTTGCCCCATCTGCAACCATTTGCTTGACAGATTGGGTCCAACGAACGGGTGCGGTCAACTGTGAAATCAGGTTTTCCTTGATCTTCTTGGGGTTCCGTTCAGCGGAAGCACTCACATTCTGGTAGATCGGACAAATAGGGGTATTGAAGTCAATATTGTCAATGGCAAGTGCCAATTCCTCTCT
>JAJLJK010000246.1:0-8540 GCA_033844885.1 Bacteroidota bacterium
GGATCGGATCCTTCAATGAAGATGGGAATGCTTTTCCAATTGACACCCACTCCCTCTGAAAAGGTCTGCAAGGGATAGAACACTCCACGCTTGGGATCCTTATCTGCAAGGATGGATAGGGGCATCCCTCCCGAAACATGAGCAATGATGCCTTCGTATTCACGGAGTTGATGACTGACGGATTCAATGGATCCATCGACCACCAGGAGTAGGATAAGGTCGGCATCCGGAATGGCCTGAGGGGCCACCAAGGGTGCTTCTACCATCTCCGAAAGTCGAATGGCAGAAGGTTTTTCAGGATCCCGAACGCCAATGGCCCGGATGGTCATTCCAGCCCGAAAGAGGGCAGGGACAAGGTGTTGAGCCACACGTCCTGCACCGATCACCGAGATGGTCCGGATCCCTTCCATATCAGGATGCTTTTTGCTTTCGAATTCGCTGGATGATGGCAATGAGGGTTCCAATGGCCATCAAAATGGAGCCGATCCAAAGGATATTGATCTGTGGAAAGATGATGGCCTTCACCAGAATGAACGGGGGTTCGTCATCTCTCTTGGAGAATTTCATCACCATCTTGTTGGACTCGGTATCTACTTTTTCGAAATGGAACTTGATCCCGAGTTCATCTATCGTTGCATCAAAGTGTTCGGTTTGGCCTTGATGGATTGCCAGGATAGGAACTGCCTTGTACTGGCTTCCGTCCATGGATAGGATCCTCAGATTGGCCCCGATGAGCATCATTTGCGGATGACCGGGATCTTCCCCTTCCTGAACATCCAAAAGGATACTGTCCAGAATGGCAAAGTACTGGTCGACGATCACTGTATCATTTTGACCGATACTGAATTCTCCGATCTCTTGCCATCCCTCATCCATTTCTTCGGCCGTCCTAAGGTCCGCCCAATTGATGTGGGTGTAGAGATCATGGTCCCAATAATGGCGTGTTGCTGGTTCGGGATTATTCCCCATCCGCTCATTCATATTGATGAAAGGCTCGAGGGTAAAATCCTTGATCCATTCTCCCTGATCATTCTGGGAGAGGTATTCCATCGTATAGATCCGGTGAGTACCTTCCTGTCGTTCACCGGTCCAGGTCACTTGGTAGGGACCCATCTCCACGGTGTCGTTGATGTGGATGAGGAGGTTCTCGTTCGAGGGAAAGTCCTTGTGGATATAGGCATCATTCTGACTGATGACCTCCTTTTGTCCATTACTGATGAGGGCCCCCAGCAGGATCATTCCGAAGCCCATATGGGCAACAGAGCTTCCCGCGAAAGCGGCCTTTCCTCTCGCGATCCGTAACCAAAAGTCGAGGTTACCGACAATGGCGAAGATGGATGCAAAGAGAAGCAGACTATTGATGAATCCAAAGGGGAAAACCAGGCTCACCAATATGGTCAGGATCAATGCGAACCCAAGGGACCAAACGATCTTACGGGCAAAGGCATTGGCCTTGGTCGACCGATAATTCATGTACTGGGTCATCCCGATCAACAATGCCAGGATCAGGGCAAATGGGATCTGTAACGAGTTGTAGTGACTTATGGGATCGCCCGGAGGGGCCATTGGATGCTCGAGGATAGAGATCCATCCCTCAGGACCTATCAGCTTGTTGATCACCGGAACGGATGTGCTGAATATGATCTGGAAGGCTGAAACAAAGAACACCAATTGACCCACGAACATCCAGAATTCGCGGCTGTCAAATGTCTCGTCGTCCTTGGGTTTTGGAATGGTTCGATATCGATAGATGAAAAGTCCGAACGCAGCAATGACAAAGAACAAGAGGTAAACGACCAATTGGCCAGATAGACCCAGATCCACAAAGGAGTGTACGCTGCTATCACCAAGGATACCGCTTCGGGTAAGGAAGGTTGAGTAAAGGACGAGCAGGAAGGAAATGATATTGAAGAAAAAGGCACTTCTGAGGAAACCACCTCGGTTCCGTTGAATGAGGATGAGGTGCGCCCCTCCGACCATGGTGATCCACGGGACGAGGGAGGAGTTCTCTACAGGATCCCATGCCCAGAATCCTCCAAAACTGAGGGCTTCATATGCCCATGCGCCTCCCATGAGGATCCCTGTACCGAGGATCATCACACTAAAGAAGGCCCATGGCAGAGCCGGTTTGATCCAACTTTTGAAATCACCATTGGCCAAGGCTGCGATGGCAAAGGCAAATGGAACCAGCGTGGATGCAAAACCCAGGAATAAGGTCGGTGGGTGGATGGTCATCCAGTAATTCTGCAGCAGCGGATTGAGCCCAGAGCCATCCATAAAGCCTGGAATTCGTTGCAGGTAATCGGCCATCTGGGTCCAGGGTAAGCCAATGTTCTCAGGCATTTCCCGGATCAGGATGAACGGACTGAAGCCTAATTTATAGGATCCGATATAGATCCCCATGATCATGGTCGTCAGGAATGCCTGAACAATGGAAAACACCGACAGAACAGGACCTTCCCAGTTCCTGGCGGTATACATCAGAACGAGTCCGAGGACGGCATGCCAGAACATCCAAAGGAGAAAGGACCCTTCCTGCCCCTCCCAGAATGCGGAGAACAGGAATTTTGCAGGTAAGTCAAGGGAAGTGTGTTTCCAGACGTAATCGTATTCAAAATAATGGTTGGCCATCATGAAGAATAGTGTGCCAACCACTGTGAAAATGCTGAGTGCATGTATCCAGAATGCGGACCGCGCCCAGGTCTTCCACGTATCCGGTTCCTTTTGGCTGAACCAATAGGCGATGGTGGCAAACAGGGCGGATGCAAAGGCTGTTATCACGGCGATGCGTCCTAATTCGCCGGCCCAGGTGTGTTCACCGATATACTCCACCGTAAGGGTTTCTTTTAGGGATTATTCAGTATAAGAATCTTCGTTGCCCGCCATCTTATTCTGCTCGTTGTATTTGCTTGGGCATTTCATCAGGATCTCCTCGGCGACAAAGGCCGTATCTGTGTGGTAACCTTTCATTGTGATCTCCTCACTACGCTCGAAATCCTGAGGTTTGGGTTGTGGATAGATGACCTTTGACTTCTTGCCTGACTTGTCCACAGCCGTAAAGGTGAAAAGGGTTTGTTGGGCATCAAAGTTCATGGGTGCCTCCTTGTCCAAGTAGCCGACCACGGTAAACTGCTGACCTTCATTGGATCTTGCAAGATCAAAATCAGCATAAGTGCTCGCATCGCTGAAAGTGGCCATGATCGCCCCGATCAGACCGGCCACAAGGATGATCAAAAGGATGTGGGTCTTCTTCATTCTTCGTTCTTCTTATTTTCCAATCTTGTCACTTTCCGGTCAATGGTCCAGAGGTAGATGAACATCCCCGCAAGGACGATGGAAAGTACCAGTACCACAACATAGATCTTTCCATTATCACGCATGGTGTCCGCCATTTCCACAGGGCGCTGGGCCAGGAGGGAAGTGGACAATGTGAGCAGGAGAAGGGTGATAGCGTTTCTCATTGTAGGTTTTCAAACAATTCATCAACAGGCTTGGTTCGCAGGGCATTGAGCCTCAGGCGAAGGCGGGTGACCCAGAATCCGAAAAGGATCCAACCCAGAACCGCTGGGTAGAAGACCATCCGTAGACGGCTGTCCATATCGTAGGAATTGAAACCGGGATTACCGCCGTTCCCGGGATGAAGGCTGTCAGTCAAACGCGGAAGGATCCCGATGAAAACGATCATCAGTACGTAGGCAAAGATGTTGTAGACACCGGATAGTCGGCCTCGTTTTTCAGGATCATCAAGACTTCCTCTCAGGATCAAATAGGCGAAGTAGACCAGCATGGTGATTGCCGTTCCGTTGAGTTTGGGGTCGTTGGTCCAGGGAGCTCCCCAGGTAAAATTTGCCCAAACCATTCCCGTAAGGAGACCAAGGGTAGCAAATACCAATCCCGTTTCGGCAAAGATCCTAGCAGCGAGGTCGTGCGCGGATGAGGACGATTTCAAATACTTGATGCTGTAGACCAGTGAGGCGGTCATCATGCCCAGCATGGCGAACCACATGGCCACGTGGAAGTACAGGTTCCGAATGGTTTCATTGAGGATGGGGAGGCGTGGAACATCGCCTAGAAATCCCCAGATCACACTATAAAGTATGAGGACGAAAGACAATATCTTCCACCAGCTTTTCTTCACGATTTTCTCTGGGTTTTTAATCGCGCCAAATGTACGGAAATAATAGGTAGCCGAGGGTGGAGATCAGGACGTTTAACATTCCCAGAACGAGCAGGAAAGAGGATGCATCACCCCAGGATTGTCCGGTCAGGCACATTCGGGAGGTTTGGATGAGGGTGAGCAGCAAGGGCAGAAGGATCGGAATGCTTAGGATGGCCATCAGTGTGGCATTCTGATCGGTCTTTGCAGCAATGGCCCCCACCAGGGTCAACACCCCACTGAACCCAAATCCAGCCAACAAAAGAGTGAGGCTGAACATTCCTGGAGATTTGACGGGGTTTCCTATCAAAAGTCCAAACAACATCCATGTAAGGAAACCCACCAAGGTAAGGAGCATGCCATTGTATAATACCTTGCTCAGGATCAACCACTGGGGTCGGATATAGTGAAAATAGAAAGTGAAGCGATAGGCGGATTCCTGGACAAAACTTCGGCCTGCGGTCTGAATGCTACCGAAAACCAAAATGATCCAGAATAAGGCATTCCACGTCTTGATATCCTCTATGCGATTGAAGACCAAATAACTGATGTACACAGTGGCAACAATGTACAGAAGCATGGAGAATAACGCATACTTCCTTCGGAACTCAAGAGTGAGATCCTTTCGGATCAGGGTGAGGACAGGTTTCATAGAAGGCAAAGATACGTTCAAACAATTATGTCCCTGATTTCGTTTATTCGCCAATAATATCCCATTGAAATGAAACAGATTCTCGCTGCATCCATTCTCTCCTCACTTTTGCTGGGCTTCACACTGGCTCAAAAGAATGAGGATTCATCAACACCCACCCAACAGGAAAAGAACATGAGCTTTTACGACTTTAAAGTGAAGACCATTGATGGTCAGGATTTCGATCTCTCATCATTGAAAGGTAAACGTGTCCTTGTTGTCAATACTGCCTCAGAGTGCGGATACACCCCTCAGTATGCCCAACTCGAGGAACTCTATGAAGCCTATGGTGGAAAGGATTTTACCATCATTGGTTTCCCCGCCAATAATTTTGGAGGTCAAGAGCCTGGATCCAACGAGGAGATTCAATCCTTTTGTCAAAAGAATTATGGCGTCACCTTTCCGATGATGTCCAAGATCAGTGTAAAGGGAGAGGACATGCACCCACTATACCAATGGTTGACCACCAAGAAAATGAATGGGGTTATGGATGCTCCTGTGAAATGGAATTTCCAAAAGTACCTGATCGATGAGAAAGGAAACCTTGTTGATGTAAAGCTCTCAGCTGTAAGTCCTTTGGATGAGTCCATTCTTAGCTTTGCGAGAGGTTGATGTTGTGACATCGAAAATTTTCCGACCTTTGTGGTCCCGATCGAGTTTTCGGTCGGGACTTTTTTTTGAACTTGGATGATCATGAAACTCGATATTCTGGCTTTTGGAGCCCACCCCGATGACGTTGAACTCGGAGCAGCAGGGACGCTGGCCAAACATCAGGCTTTGGGTTACAAGACCGGTATTGTGGATCTGACCCGAGGCGAGATGGGTACCCGCGGATCAAGAGAGATCCGAAATGCAGAGGCTTCAAAAGCTGCAGAGATCTTGAATTTGACCGCTCGCGAGAATCTTGACCTTCGCGATGGCTTCATTGCCAATGACGAAGAAAGCCAGATCAAGGTCATTCAGGTCTTGCGGAAATACCAGCCGGATGTCATTCTCTGCAATGCGCCCCATGATCGCCATCCTGATCACGGTCGGGCATCTGAACTGGTGGTTCGGGCAGCATTTCTTGCTGGCTTGCGCCGGATTGAGACCTTTGAGGATGGAGAACCTCAGCAACCTTGGCGCCCCCGGTCCATCTATCATTACATCCAGTTCTATGACCTGGAACCGAACCTGATCGTGGATATCACCGGGTACATGGATCAGAAAATGGAAAGTGTGGAAGCGTATTCATCCCAATTCTACGATCCCAACAGCAAGGAACCGCAGACTCTGATCGCTCAAAAGGACTTTCTCGATATGATCCGATTCAGAGCCCAGAATTTTGGGATCCATATCGGAGTGGAGTATGGCGAACCTTTCATAGTCGAAAGGGTACCGGGGGTCGATGATCTGACCCAGATCCTTTAAGAAGATACTTCGCGGTAGATCCTTTCCATCCGTTCGGCGATCCGTTCCGGTGAAAACCGCTCCAGGGAGGCCGGATCAATGGCGTCCTTCAACTCGTTGTAATTTTCTCTGGCTTGTTTCATGTAAGACCCGGGCGAATCATCATAAAAGAGAGTACCCCCATCGGGCATGATCTCTTCGGGTCCGCCACATCGCCGGCAAACGACCGGCAATCCCAATGATAGAGCTTCCAGTCCTACCACACCGAAGGTTTCGTATAGGCTATTGACCACCAAAACATGGCCTTTGGTCATGACCGTCAGAGCTTCAGGTTGTGGAAGCCTGCCTGTGAATTCGTAGGAACCATTGGGCAAATGAGAGTCAGCGTGGTTTCGAAGTGAGGATTCGTCCGGACCACCCCCGATCAGGAGAAGTTTATCTTTTGGAAAAGAATTCAGGTGTTCGGCAAATGCCTCTATGGTCTCGCTGATCTGCTTGACCTCATCGACCATATCTGCCAGGACCACGAAGGTGAAATCCTCATTCTTCTGGGTATCCCTTTCATCCGGAAGGACCACCACATTGGGCAGAACCTCCGTTTGAACACCTAATTTCCGGGACATCCATTTTCCCAGAAATTCAGATACAGGTAGTACTTTTTTCGCCTGACGGGCGAGGTAGCGGAAAGATTGCTGTTTGGGACGTACCATCTCCTCAAAAGCTCCATTCAGGTACCCTGACCAATGCTCTGTCAGAACCACAGGAATGTCCTTTTTTCGGGCATATGTGGTGGCAATGATCTGGTCTGGCGAAAGAACGTGAAGATGGATGACATCGGGATTTCGTTTTCCAAAGATGTGTCGAACCCCTCGTTTAAAGGCCTTGCGTTTCTTATTCCAACGTAGGATGGTATTTCCTTCAAATGGAGACATGATCCGATATTCTCGGATATCGCCAAATTCGGTGGAATATTCTTTGGGCTCATCGGGATGAGGTTTCCCTCCTAGATAGATCACTCCGACCTTAGCGAATTTTGCAGCTGCCAGGGCGTGATTCCTTACAAATACACCGTTCTGAGGATCCTCAGGGTGGGGATACCATTTGGCAACGAACAGGATACGCAGCTGATGTGGGGTCATGAGAACAACTTAAGAAGCCCCAAAATAAAGAGGATCTGGAAGGAAAAGACAAAAATTCCGATCAAAAGTGCCCTGGGCCCACTGGTTTTCAGATCTCGAAAGCGAATATTCATTCCAATGGCTGTCATGGCGAAGATCAGGAAAAGGTTTTCGAGTTTACTGGCACCATCAAGAATGATTTCCGGAAGAGGGAATAGATTACCTAAAATGAATGCAAGAATGAACCCGTAGATGAAGAAGGGGAGTTTCTGGCGAGGCAGTTTCTCATCCTTTCTCTCTCGATTCTTTGCCCAACCCAGGATCAGAAGGCCTGGTCCTAGCAAAGCCACGCGGCCCATTTTTACGACGGTTGCCAGGTGACCAGCTGTAGGGCTGATAGCCATCCCTGCGGCAATGGCGTGCCCCACGGCTTGCAAGGAACTACCCGCGAGGATACCACTCTGAATTTCGGTCAGGCCTAGGGGTATCCCCAACAAGGGAACCACCACCAGACCTACGGTGCCAAGAATATTGATCACGGCTATGGAAAGACCCACTTCCCTTGCCTCTGCTCCCACCACGGGAGCGGCTGCCGCAATGGCCGAGTTTCCGCATATTGCATGCCCAAAACCGATCAACATACCGCATTGGGTTCGCCCTCCCCAACGCTTACCCATCCATGTTCCACCGAGAACGAGTAAGGGTAATAGAATGAGGATTCCGACGATGATCCAAGGAGAGATCTCATAGAGTCGATGCCATTGGACACCAAGTCCCATCAGAATGATGGCCCACCCAAGAACCTTTTTCTCACCGAACCGGATGGCGGTCTTCCAAGGAGCATTGAGTTCTCCTATGATATTGGCCATCACGGCCCCAAGGATCAGACCCCAAAAGACGGAGGAGAATCCCGTCCATTGGCCAATGAGGTATGCAGCGGCTGATAAGAGGGTCAGCCATAGATAGGGTCCGATCATAGGGTCAGATTTGACGGTCAAAGGTAGTAGAACCCTCGCTAAATTTTGTACTCACGGATACTTGCTGTTCATGACAATGTTTTATATTTGCGCTCCCAAACGAGGGCCTGCCCTCACACGGTGATTGTAGCTCAGTCGGTTAGAGCGCCAGATTGTGGCTCTGGAGGTCGCCGGTTCGAATCCGGTCTTTCACCCGATCCAAAAAACCC